>JBAZGP010000100.1:0-3547 GCA_041652835.1 Lutibacter sp.
CTTTTATGCCCTCAAAACCAAAATCGCCTGTTTGATTATACACCAATACAAAACCAGCTACAATAAAAAAATAACCAATGTGCATTTGAACAATATACTTGATGCCTGCTTTAAGAATTTCGCGTTTTTCACTTTCAAAAATTACCAGCATAAATGAACTCAATGTCATCAATTCCCATGCTATTAAAAATCCGAACCCATCGTTTATCATCAACACCAAAAGCATGGCAAAATTCAGTATAAAAAAATTAAAATAATGAAGTGAAAAACTAAATTTTGATTTAATCTTTTGGTAAGGTTCTAAATATTTTCGAGCGTATATATAACTGGTTAATGCCGTAAAATTAAGAATTAGAATAAATAGGGCAGAAAGTTTATCAATTTTCAGCAGTAATGGATGAAAATAAAAATCTCTAATTAAGACTTCTTGATATTCAACTCCAACCATTAAGACCGAAATTGCATAAAAAGAAGTAAAACTCCATAATGCTATCTCTAATAATAAAACATACAAATATGCTTTTTTTTGAGATAGCCAAAACGTTGCCCATACAAGTATGAAGCAAGAAAATAAGATTATCTTCATAAAACAAACACTATAGAAGTGTAAAGTTAAAATTTCTAATCAATAAAATTTCTGATTTCCCCTTTTTTTAATTCTAATAGAAAATGCATTAATTAACTACCTATATACCAATACATTACTCATTTAAAAATAATATTTCTATTTCTTCAAATGAAGCAAAACAACCTTTTATACCCATTAAATATTAAATGGATATAAAAATTTAAGTAACTAATCAGTATATTAATATTTTAAAACTAATTGATTGTTAGCCTGTTATTTTTTTACCGAAGAGTTGCAAAGAAAAAGCAAGGGCCGCAATATTGATTATAGTTGATTTACAACACATTGCGTTCATTGCGATTTCCTTAGCGTTCATTGCGGTTAAATTTAAAGCTTTGCATTACAGTTCATTATCATACTGATAAGTAACAAATTTAATTTGCTTTTAAGTTTCTTGAAAAACAATTTTTAAATTTTCCTTTCTGTTTATTTTTTTAGTTTGAGTTTCAATAAATTTATCTAAAAAATAGATTTCTTTAGGAATTTCGTATTTTGAAAGGGTACTTAGCTGATGGACTTTCGTTAAAACATCGTCATTTTTAATTCCTTCCAAAATTAAAATTAATTTTTCTCCAAGAATTTCATCTCGTTTTCCAGCGACAAAAAACCTATTTTTTATGATTGCTGATAATTTTTCTTCAATTTGTTCTGGAATTAATTTCACACCTCCAGAATTAATGATGTTATCAAAACGACCAAGCCATTTAAATTCTTTTTCTGAAATAATTTCAATCAAATCATTGGTAATCACTTTTTCTTTTGAAATTTTTGGCGCATCAATAACCAAACAACCTCTACTATCAATAGAAATATTAATGTTTGGTAAAATGAAATAATGAGGTTGCTTCGTTTTACTCGCAATGACACCTTTAAAATTATTTAATTTTTTAACTGCAATATGCGAAATGGTTTCTGTCATTCCGTAAGTGACAAAAACTTCGGTTTTTATATGTTTAATTTTTGAAAGCATTTCTTCAGAAACCGTTCCTCCGCCTACAATCAATTTTTTTATTTTATGAATATCTGCAAAAGAATGGTACAATTGCAAAGGAACCATTGCCACAAAATCGTAATGTTTTTCGACATTTTTTAATGGTGTTGATGAAGGTTTCACAACATCCAAATGCCAACCCAAAGTTAATGCCCTAACCAACATCATTTTACCAGCGATATAATTTGGAGACATACATAACAATGCTGTTGTTTTTTCAGGTAAGTTAAAATAGTCACCTGTTGCTTTAGCACTATTTATCATAAACGCTTTTTGAAGTGGAATAATTTTAGGTTTCCCTGTTGAACCGGAAGTTTTTACTTCAACAAAAAGTTCCTTATTGAACCATTTTTCCAAAAAATTACCAATTTCCATAGAAATTTCTTTAGAAAAATCAATCAGTTCTTCCTTGGAATTAAATGATTCTCCCTGTAATTTAAATTTGCTATGATATACTTTTAATCCCATCCTTAATCCTTCCCAAAGGGAAGGAGATTTGTTATTGAAAATTTTTAACCACCAACTAAATTCCCCCTTTGGGGCAATGTCATTAAGTTAAGGAAATATTTGTCATTCCGACAAAGGAGGAATCGCAACAAACTAGCACAGCATTATGAGATTCCTCGTACCTCGGAAGGACAAAAAAATGACATATAAGCTTAACTTAATGACATTGCCCTTTGGGGGTTAGGGGGATTTAAGCTATAAACTCATCTTCCTTAAATTCTATCGGTTTAAACACGTGTCCCAATAATTTTTCTTTCCAATTTGTCCAACCGTATTTTTTTGAAAATATCAACAAAATCATAGGATACAATACAAATACAGGTACAAACATTTCGAAACCAACTGAAGGCTCAGACACATCAATAAATAAAGCTTCTGTTTGAAAAGCTGCCCAATTGGAGGTTACCAAAATTGCAGCAAGAATATTATTTGCCGAATGAAAACCCAAAGAAAGTTCTAAACCTTCATCCATTAAAGTTAAAATCCCCAATAATAAACCGGTACCAATATAATAGATCATGATAGCCCAACCCAATTTTGCCACTTCTGGATTTGAGCCATGCAGTAAACCAAAAATTACTGAAGTTAAAATTAAGGCCACAAACGATTTTTTAAACCAAGTTCCAAAACCTTGCATTAAATAACCCCTAAACAATACCTCTTCCATACTTGTTTGGATAGGTAAAAACAAAAAAGAAATGATGACCAATATAAAAAATGAAGTGGGTTTAAAATTCCAAACATAATCCTCGGGTGCCATAAAATAATCCAATAAAAACATAAAAATTCCTACTGCAAACCAAATTGAAAAAGCAAAGAAAATTCTATTCCAATCCAACCTCTCTCTACTCGTTAAAACAGTCAATATTTTTCGTTTATGAATAAATTTAACTCCTATAAATAAAGAAGCAAGTCCGCCCAAAAACGTACAAATTATTAATATTAAATACAAATTTGAATTTATGCCTAAAGAAGTAAAAACTGTTGCTATTGAACTTTTAAATGTTTCCATACTATCCGAATAATAATATCCAATTCCGAATAAAGGAACAAGCCCAATAATTTGCCACCCAACAAACACCAATAAAATGGTCTTCGCATACGCCACCCAATCATTATTTCCTTTGTAAGCCTGTTGTATAAATTTCATTTTTAAAATAAATTAAAATTCCAATTTTTAGTATTATTGTAATGCAAATGTCCGTTTTTAACTTCCAACGGACTTTCAAAATTGTTGGTAAATAAACTTCCAGTGCCCAAACCTTGCGGCATTTTATTTTTCAACGTGTAAGTCCATTGTGCAATGGCATTTAAACCCACATTACTTTCCAAGGCAGAGGTAATCCACCAGCCCATATTTTGTTTTTCTGCAAGTTCAATCCATGCTAAACTTCCTTCAAATCCACCAACCAAACTGGGTT
>JBAZGP010000100.1:3557-10203 GCA_041652835.1 Lutibacter sp.
ATGTACTGTGGTTTTATTATTTGTAGCAATTCTTGCTTTTCTGTTACATTAAAAATGCCAATCAATTCTTCATCCAAAGCAATGGGTAAAGGTGTTGTTGAACACAATTTAGCCATTTCCGCAATTTGGCCTGATTTAATTGGTTGTTCAATAGAATGAATTTCAAATTCAGATAATCTTTTTAGTTTTTCCAACGCTTCTGAAGGTTTAAATGCACCGTTGGCATCAACCCTCAATTCAATTTCTTCTGAAGAAAACTCATTTCTGATACTTTTCAATAACGCAATTTCTGTTTCAAAATCGATAGCGCCAATTTTTAATTTTATAACAGAGAATCCTGCCTTTATTTTTTCTGAAATTTGTTGTTTCATAAAAGCCTCATTTCCCATCCAAATTAATCCGTTAATGGCAATTGCATCTTCTGATTTGGTGAATTTTGAGGGAAATAATTCGAAAGGTTTTTTTTGTTGAACAGATAATAAAACCTGTTCCAACCCAAATTGTATGGAAGGAAATTCGATAAGTTCATGAAATAATTCTTCAGTATTTCTATTTATATTTTTACAAAGCCAGATTAATTTTTCCTCATAATCTTCGCGGTCATCTATACTCAACCCTTTAAAAACGGCACATTCACCGTAACCAACCCTATCACCATCAACAATTTTTAAAAAGTAGGTTTCTTTGTTGTGCAAAATACCTCTTGATGTTCCACTTGCTTGTTTAAAGTTTAAGATATATTTTTGATAGAATGCCTTCATAAATTTTATTAAGCGTGAAAGATACAACTATTTCAAAATTTATTTTATATTGGCAAAAGAAATTAAAACTGTTTTATGGAACTGCCAAATATCCCAAATTTAATTTATTATGCTATTCCTTTCTTTATAGTTACAGTTATTATAGAAGGAATTTACCTTTTTAGAAAAAATCCTGACCACTATAACATTAAAGATACTTTTGCTTCTTTAGCCATGGGAATTGGAAATGTTTTGATTAATTTACTAAGCAAATTATTGGTGGTTTTTGTCATCACTTTTATATATGAAAATTATAGAATAACAACCATTCCCTTTGTTTGGTGGGCTTGGTTACTGATTTTATTTGCCGATGATTTTTGTTATTACTGGTTTCACAGAATAGGACACGAAAGTCGCTTTTTTTGGGCTTCGCACATTGTTCACCATTCTTCACAAAAATACAATTTAAGCACTGCTTTACGTCAGACTTGGACTGGTGGTTTTTTTAGTTTTGTATTTTACCTCGCTTTGCCTTTTTTAGGTTTTCATCCTTTGATGATTTTTACGCAAATGGCTATCAGTTTAATTTATCAATATTGGATTCATACGGAATTAATTGACAAAATGCCGCGTTGGTTTGAAGCTATTTTCAACACGCCTTCACATCATCGGGTTCATCATGGATCAAATCCGCTGTATTTAGATAGAAATTATGCGGGAATTTTAATTATTTGGGATAGATTATTTGGTACTTTTCAGCCTGAAATAAAAGAAGAAAAAGCTGTTTTTGGATTGACTTCCAACATAGAAACCTACAATCCAGTAAAAATTGCATTTCATGAATGGATTGACATTTTTAAAGATGCCTTTTGGGCAAAAACTTCCTTTAAAAACAAACTTGGCTATTTCATTAAATCTCCAGGATGGAAGCATGATGGCTCAGGAACATCATCAGATGATTTAAGAAAAGAATGGATAAAAAATAACTATTGATTACACTTTCAAATGGTCACCTATTTTAAGTAAAAACAATTCCTTTTTTGCTTTGGAGAATTTTTCATACGATTCTTTATGATCTATTTTTATAAGTTCAAAAGTATCAAAATGAATACCCAAAACCTTATTGCAACCTAAGAATTTAGATGCTACAATGGCTTCATCCACGCCCATGGTAAAATTATCTCCAATTGGTAAAATTGCCAAATCGAGTTCGCCTATCATCTGAGGAATTAATCTCATATCATAAGTTAATGCGGTATCACCTGAAATATATATTCTATGATGATTGGTTTCTAAAACAAAACCACCCGGTTGTCCGCCATAAGTTCCATCGGGAAAAGAACTGGAATGAACTGCATTTGTAAAGTGTAAAGTTCCAAAATCAAATTTCCATTTTCCGCCAAGATTCATTGCATGGCCTTCTATCCCTTTGTTTCCAAAATAAGTAACAATTTCAAAATTCGAAATTACTTTGGCTTTGGTGCGTTTGGCAATAGCTTCCACATCTAAAATATGGTCTTCGTGTGCGTGTGTTAGCAAAATATAATCGGCTTGTAACTTGTTGATGTCAATTCCTTTAGCCAACTTATTGCCAGAAATAAATGGGTCAATTAACAGTGTTTTGTCCCTTGTTTCGATACTTAAACTTGAGTGTCCTAAATAAGTGATTTTCATTATGAGTGTTGTGTTAGAGGATATCATGCAATTTAACAAAATAAATTCAAAAAAACCCTGAAAAATTAATTTTTCAGGGTTAACAAACAAACAAACAAATAAGTATAGTTTAAAAAATTAAAACTTATACCTCTTTAAGATCTGAAATTTCTAATTTCAGTTTACTTTATGACATAGGAAAGATTGACATATATGTTTCTTCCCATTCTTGGAATGTTTTTCCAATCAGCATAAGTAGAATAATACTTGTCAAAAATATTATCAACTCCCGATTTAATAAAAAAATTATTATTCCCTTTATAAAAATTATAAGATGCACTTGCATTAAAAATAGTATAAGCATTGGTTTCATTTTCACCGTAATCACTGCTATAATTGTATTGTTTTGCAGCACCAGACATTCCTACTTCAGCATCAAATAAATCCTTTTTATAATGAAGATTCATTTTATAACTTACCGGGCTTATTAATGGTAGATTATTATTTTCATAATCTTGACCTAAACTATAGCCTAAAAATCCATCCCATTTAAATGTGTTCGAAAACTTATACCCGACGCTAATATTGGTGTTAAAAATAGTTGCATAATCTAAGGCTGTATAAACTTTAACGCCGTCGGCACCAATGGTCATTCTGCCATAATTAGGATTGGGTTTACCAATAATATAATCAGAAATATGAAAAAAAGATGCTTCAAGCCCTATATTGAATTTATTACTTACATAATTTACTGTTGAATTGAGCTCGAGTGATTTTTCATTATTTAAATAGGGATTTCCTATATAATCATAGTTGTCAAAACTGTTAAATAAATAAAATCCATAAGCTTCCGTAACAGAAGGCGCTCTTTCACCATAACCAACACCCCACAAAAATTGAAACTTATTCTTCTGATATTGATACTGGGAAGAAATATTCACTAAAAACCTTTGCTGATTGTCCTCTAAATTCGGGTAAAATATTCGCAAACTGTTCAACCCAAAATTGTCGGCAATGGTTTCATCTTGAAAACCGATTCTGGTTGTTATTTTTAATTGATTATTTTTATTAAAACTAAAATTATCTTCACCATAAATACCAGAATAAAATGTTCTTACATCGGGCCATGTTAACATAAACATGTCATTTTCATTCGGATCGTTTGGATACATGGTCATTTCAGCCAATGATTTATTATAATAGGCATTCGCATTAAACAACATAGAATGCTTCGATTTTTTGTATTTCATTTTTGAATAAAATCCATAAGTATCGCTCCATCCCGGCATATCCATATGAATAGGAACAGTTGGTCGTTTTGTATCGTCCATCACATGAGTAATGGTATTCATATAAAACTTTGTTTCCCATTCACTCAAATTGGAATGTTCGTTAGTATGTTGGTAACTCACCGAGGTAATTAAAGCTTTTGCTGAAGAAACATCCATAGTTAAAGCAGGATATCCAACATTGGTTGCTTCGTCAAAAATAATTGTGCCAATAATTGCATCTTTTTTATTGATTTTTGCTCCTGCAACCATAGAAACATTGTACTTCTCAAATTGACAAAAACTAACTTCTTTATTACCTCCAGCCTTATAATTATCTGATTTCCTATACATAACATCCGCATTTACAAAATATTTGGTGTTAGAAAAAATCAATTCTGAACTTATAATTTTAGCATTCCCGTTTGTTTCATAACCTAAATCAAGACCTGCACTTAATTTTTCAACCTTAAAATCACCTTTTTGCAATTTTAAATCGATTCCGCCTCCAATCGTTGACCCATTTTCTGCGCCTTCTTGACCAGATTTCACATGCACTTCCGATAAATTTGAAACATCAACATACGACGTGATAGGGTCCATTTTATCGGTACAAGCACCAAATATTTGCATCCCGTCAATGGTAACAGAAATTCTTTCGCTCACCATATTGTTAATTGCTGGCTCCCAAGCATAATTACCTCGTTTTATCATGGTAATTTTATTTGATTTCTCTAAATATTCATCAAGGGACGCCAGTGGTTTTACTTGATTTTTATTGTTTAAAATTTCTCTGTTTACAATAATTACCTCTTTTAAATGGACAATTTTGGTAGTGTCTTGCTCGTTGTTTTGAGCAAATGTTATTGTTACAAAAAACAAAGAAAAAATTAAACCAATTTGAAAATGATTCATATTAAACTAATTATAGCCGCCTTATTTTATAAAGGCGGCCAATTTATGATTAACTATTTAAAACTCCAATTCCAAAAACAAACTACTGCTTTCAACGACATCGGTTACAGCTTCTCCTTTTAAAATTTCATTATTTTGATTTCGTAGTATTAAATTTAGTTTCCAGTAACCTGTCATGCTTAAAGATAATTTCCCATTATACATTTTGGAAGTTGAATCATAAACCAAATTCTCATTATTTGGTGAAGAATGATTTCCCATACTTGGCATACGTGGATCTAAATCTATTTTGAAGTTTTCAATAACTGGATAACTCATCATAGTTTCCATTTTGTATAAACCAACCACCATATCATTTATTTTAACTTCAGGTTTTTGTGGTTCAATAAGCGCTAAAATATATCTAACGTTATCTGAACCCATAAAAGAAGTAACTGTTTTCTTGCTTGATGCTGGCACTGCTACGTCGCCAACAGCCTCATAAGAAATACCGTTAATGGTATAATTAAATGTTAAGTCCCATTTTTCCGTTTCATTCTCTGCCATTTGAAAAATAATAAATCCATTATAAACAGTTTGTTTACCTTCCACTTTTAAAAGTTCTGATGTAGGGCAAGAATGTGACATTGTAGCCATATGCATCACTGGGGTCCAAGTAATCACGGCATTTTCAACATATTCCAGACTGGCTTTATCTTTAATTCTAATGGTAATATCGTTATAACCTTGTACTGTAGTGCCGCTTTTTGTGTAAAGTTCAATGGTATGAGTGTCGTTAGAAATTTCTTGGACTTGAATCAAATCCTTAATCTCACTAATTGGTGTATTATCGTCATCATCTGAGCAAGAGATAAAGGCAAGTGTGAAAATTGCTGGTAAAATATATTTAAAAAGTTTCATGTTCTTGATTTTTATAGTTTAGATTAACCCTTTGATAATTAATTACCAATTGTTAATATTTATGATTATTTATGTTGAATTATAAAGGAGCCAGCAACAATTTTACTGTTCACCGTAATAAAGCATTATTTATACTATATTTTTAATAATACTGGTTTTCATTTCTAATAAAAAATGAAGCTAAGTATTGAAATTGTGCAAAATATAAATCAATAGATCACCAAATAGGTTAATATCTATAAATTATTCATTCACATTAAAAAATAGTATAAGAATTTATGCTTGGGGTGGTTTCAATAAAGAATTATAGAAATCTTGTGAAGTGTATTTATTAACAAAAAATCTATGCGTATAGTTGTTATCTTCGAAATTTTTATGATTGTATGAAAATTGATCTAAAGGTGAAACTGGATATTTATCAAAATCAATTTGAGGAATGGTCGATTTATGGTCGTGATTGGAATGATTTGATTTGTTAAGTTGCTTTTCCAAATAACACTTACCATTGCACTCCAAATAAGGTTTGTCTCTGTTTTCACAAAGTACGCTTGCTATATAATCATAATTGGCATAATACTCCATTATTGGAACCAATGGGCGAACCATGGCCAATAGATAAAGTAGGTAAAAAAATATGCCTAAAAATTGATTTTTCATTTCATAAATTACATACGGGACAAATATATCTTTTATTTATCAATTCTAAAATTATTTTTATCACATTATTTAGACAAAAATAAGCTTAATTCAAATAAAACAGAAAATAAATCTGTACTGATTGCCATTTTTTTCAATTAACCTTCCAGCTCGAGTTTTTGAGGGTATCATAACCATTTTTATTCCCATAAAATTATCCATTGCTTTTTCAATTGATTTTTCATGTTTTTTTAAAATTCAGCAAAACAATATGCTAAACATCAATCATTGACTTTATTTCAGTCATTATCCAAATACCTTTCTTTGGCAATTAATGCAGCCCCATAAGATGTGGTAAATTGCGGAAAAGGATTTACATATACAGGTCGCATTAATTCATTCTCAAGTGCATCAACCATTCCTTTATTTAAAGCAGTGCCGCCGTCAAACAGGACAGCATCTTCAATTCTGCCCCTACTTGCTAACCGTGCAATTCGTTTTGCTATAGAATAATGAATCCACGCTGCAATTTAC
>JBAZGP010000101.1:0-10169 GCA_041652835.1 Lutibacter sp.
AAGAGGTCACACGTGAAGATATTGCTGAAATTGTTGCCAAGTGGACTGGAATTCCGGTTACGAAAATGTTACAAAGCGACCGTGAAAAATTATTGCATTTGGAAGATGAATTGCACCAAAGAGTTGTTGGACAGGAAGAAGCAATTAGCGCAGTTGCTGATGCGGTGCGCCGATCCAGAGCTGGATTGCAGGACGTAAAAAAACCGTTAGGTACCTTTTTATTTTTGGGAACTACCGGGGTTGGAAAAACGGAATTGGCAAAAGCTTTGGCTGAATATTTATTCGATTCTGAAAATTCAATAACAAGGATTGATATGAGCGAATATCAGGAACGCCATGCGGTGAGCCGACTTATAGGTGCGCCTCCGGGATATGTGGGTTATGAAGAAGGCGGACAACTAACGGAAGCAGTTCGACGTAAACCCTATTCCGTAATTTTATTGGATGAAATTGAAAAAGCACATCCTGATACCTTTAATATTTTATTGCAGGTATTGGATGAAGGAAGGCTGACTGACAATAAAGGTAGGGTTGCAGATTTTAAAAATACCATTATCATTATGACTTCAAATATGGGTGCGTCCATAATTCAGGAAAATTTTGAAAATATGGATATGGATAAACGCGACAGTATTACGGAAGCCACAAAAACTGAAGTTTTAGTTTTGTTAAAACAAACCATCAGGCCTGAATTTTTAAATAGAATTGATGAGATTATCATGTTTACGCCTTTAAATAAGGCTGAAATTCGTCAAATTGTTAAAATCCAATTAGATGCATTGGCAAAAACATTATTGGCTAATGACATCCATATTGATTTTTCTGAAGATGTTATTGAGGCCTTGGCAAATATAGGTTACGACCCACAATTTGGAGCCAGACCTGTAAAAAGAGTGATTCAAAAAGAAGTGCTGAATGAATTGTCCAAAGAAATTTTATCAGGTAGAATAACCGCCGACAGTCATATTTTATTGGATGCCTTTGATGATAAAATTGTGTTTAGAAATAAGATATAATGAACAAAAAAAACTGCAAAATGCAGTTTTTTTTTGTTTCTTTATAAAAATTATAAAATGAAAAAAATTATTTTTACGGGATTTCTATTACTAACAATGACAACTATTTTAGCGCAAGAAGTGGATGATAAAATAACCACTTATTATTTGATTAGACATGCCGAAAAAGTGAGGATTGATGCTGCTGATGTTAATCCTGATTTAAATGAAAGAGGTTATCAAAGAGCTGAAAATTGGAAAAAAGTATTACAACACATTTCATTTGATGCCATTTATTCCACCAATTATAGCAGAACACTTAAAACTGTTGAGCCTATTGCAAAAATATCAAATTTGGAACCTATTCTTTATCGTCCGTCAAAAGTTGATTATGAGCTATTTAAGACTGAAAATAAAGGTAAAAATGTGTTAATCGTTGGTCATAGCAACACCATTCCGCAGTTTGTAAATGCATTAATCAACCAACAAAAATATTTGGAAATGGACGATTCCGATTTTTCCGGTCTTTTCATCATCACCATTAAAGGAAATTTAATTACCGACCTCCTACTGCAGTTCGATTTTTAGTTTGTATTAAATCAAATCTCGAAGAGATTTAATTATCTTTGCGGTTATTATGCAAAAAAACATTAACATAAAAAATAAAAAGGCCCGCTTTGAATATGAGATTCTGGACAAATATATTGCCGGAATTCAGCTTACGGGAACTGAAATTAAATCGATTCGAGAAAGTAAGGCTCGAATTACAGAAAGTTTTTGTGAGTTTAATGAAAAAGGGGAATTGTTTGCCATAAATATGTTTATTGAAGAATATATATATGGTCATGCCTTTAACCACAATCCAAAAAGTGAACGAAAACTGCTTTTAAACAAACGAGAGTTAAAAAAACTGTATAAAGAAGTTCAAAATGTAGGTTTAACTATAGTTCCGTTACGGTTGTTTTTAACCGATAAAGGCTGGGCAAAGTTGGAAATTGCGCTTGCAAAAGGAAAGAAAAACTACGACAAGCGAGAAAATATTAAAGATAGGGAAAGCAAAATACGCTTAGACCGTATTAAAAAAGATTTCAATTAGCAAGGATGAAATTGGCAGCATTTTTAAGATTAATCAGATGGGAAAATTTACTGCTTTTACTATACATTCAACTGCTGCTTAAATTCCTTTTCTTTCCATCATTTAACGCAACAACAACTCTTTCTATATTTCAGTTTTTTATTTTTGTGTTGGCACTTCTTTTTGTAACCGTAGCTGGGTATATCTTCAACGATATCAACGATTTAAAAACAGATTTAATCAATAAACCACACAAAGTAATAGTTTCTAAATTTATTTCTACAGAAAGTGCGCAACACTTGTATTTGATAACCAATACTTTGGGAATTGTTTTCGGAATTGTGTTGTCACTTTCCATTCAAAAGCCGTCTTATTCTTTTATTTTTATTGGTGCTTCACTACTCCTCTATTTTTATTCCAAAAAATTGAAATCGAAGCCTTTAATTGGCAATATTGCTGTTTCATTTTTGGTGGCGACAAGTATTATAATTCTCTATTTTTTCGATATAAACGATGAAACTCAAAATGACTCACAAAAATTAGTAATTTACGTAATTGGTTTGTTATCGTGCTTTGCTTTCTTTTTGAGTTTGATTCGAGAAATAGTTAAAGATATTGAAGATGTAAATGGCGATTATAGTTTAAAAATGAACACATTACCAATTTTAATTGGCGTTAAGAGAGCGAAAAAAATAGCTGCCTTTTTATGCCTTTTTCCTCTAATGTTATTGTTGGTTATCATTGTTAACTATGCTTCAATCTATAAATTTACGGTATTATATTTGGGTTCTTTTACCTTACTACCGCTGCTTTATGTTTTCATAAAATTATTTTCAGCAAAAACAAAAAGCGATTTTAAAAGGTTAAGTTTGTTCCTTAAACTCATTATGTTTTTTGGGATGAATTCATTGCTAATATTATCATTAAACACCTACTAATGCTTTCAGAAAAATTAAAAAATAAAAATATCATATTGGCATCGGGTTCACCGCGTCGCCAGGAATTGTTTAAAGAATTGGGATTGGATTTTTCAATACAGGTAAAAGAGGTAGAAGAAATTTATTCTCCAAACCTAAAAGAAGAAAAAATTACCAATTATTTGGCTGAATTGAAAGCAGCTGCATTTAATGAATTGGAAGAAAATGACATCGTAATAACTGCCGATACCATAGTTTGGCTGAATAATAAAGCAATAGAAAAGCCAGAGGACAAATCTCATGCAATTGTTATGCTGAAAGAACTTTCAGGAACTGGCCATAAAGTAATTACCTCAATCTGTATTAAAACTTTTGATACACAAAAAGTATTTTTTGATACAACAATGGTTTATTTTAAGTCATTATCTATGGAAGAAATTACTTATTATGTTGAAAATTACCAACCTTTTGATAAAGCTGGAGCTTATGGAATTCAAGAATGGATAGGTTTTATTGGCGTTACCAAGATAGAAGGCAGTTACTTTAATGTAATGGGATTGCCTGTTCATAAATTGTATGAAGAATTAATGAAATTGTAATATCTTATCGTTTAATAGTATTATTTTTGAACGATTTTTAATAAATAACAGATGGAACGAGCCATAATAAATTTTGATACACAGTAGAATGATTGATGGCGAACTGCATCTGTACCAATAAAAAATAAAATATAGACAGATGAAAAAATACACGTTTACAGAAAAGAAAGACACCAGATCAGGATTTGGTGCAGGATTGGCTGAATTGGGAGATACAAATGAGAATGTAGTGGCACTATGTGCAGATTTAGTAGGCTCATTAAAAATGGAAAAATTTATTGAAAATCATCCCAAACGATTTTTTCAAATAGGAATAGCAGAAGCCAATATGATGGGAATTGCGGCAGGCTTAACCATTGGCGGTAAAATTCCGTTTACAGGTACTTTTGCAAATTTCTCTACAGGAAGGGTTTATGATCAAATCCGCCAATCTATTGCTTATTCTGAAAAGAATGTAAAAATATGTGCTTCTCATGCCGGATTGACTTTGGGTGAAGACGGCGCAACACATCAAATTTTGGAAGATATTGGATTGATGAAAATGTTGCCTAACATGACGGTAATCAACACTTGTGATTACAACCAAACAAAAGCTGCAACTATTGCTATCGCTGAACATGTAGGTCCAGTTTATTTGCGTTTTGGACGTCCGGTTGTGCCAGTATTTATGCCGGCTGACGAAAAATTCATCATAGGAAAAGCTATAAAATTAACTGAAGGAACAGATGTAACCATTGTTGCCACCGGACATTTGGTTTGGGAAGCCTTACAAGCTTCAGAAAAATTGGAAGCTATGGGAATTAGCGCTGAAGTGATTAATATTCATACTATAAAACCTTTAGATGACGAAGCTATCTTGAAATCTGTTGCGAAAACGGGTTGTATTGTAACTGCTGAAGAACATAATATTTTAGGTGGTTTAGGCGAAAGTGTTGCACGTGTTTTGGCTCAAAATAATCCTATCCCGCAAGAATTTGTGGCCGTTAATGATAGTTTTGGAGAATCTGGAACTCCAGCCCAATTGATGGAAAAATACGGATTAACAGATGCAGCCATTGTTAAAGCTGTTGAAAAAGTAATTTCCCGAAAATAAAGGTGTAATTGTTGCGTTCTATTCTTAATATTATTTGATTTTTCCGAAATCTTAATTTTCGTTGATTTTTAATTGCTCATAAAAATGAGAATAATTTCAATGACATAATAAGACAAAATAATATGTGAATTATGCAACTTACGTCTTGAATTATGTAACTCTTTTAGGAAGTTAATAACTCATCTTTGTAGGATAAACGGTGGTGGATATCACCATTAAAATTAAGTTTTATAAACCCTAAATTAAGAATCTTATGAATAAAAGAATTTTATTACTCTCAATTGCTTTTATGGCAACCCTATTTTATGCGAACGCCCAAAGTGGTTTCGGTATAAAAGGTGGATTAAGTTACAACTCAAATGGTGATTTAAATGAATTCTCCAATGAAACCAATCAAATTTATAAAAATGACGGAGAAGGTAAAGCCGGTTACAATGTCGGTATTTTCGGCAAATTGGATTTTGGACGCATTTATTTACGTCCAGAGTTGGTTTACACTAAAACCACCAGTGAATACACCTTAAATACAGGTAGAAAAGAAGATTACAAAATTTCTAGACTGGACATGCCGGTTTTGGTAGGAATAAAATTAATTGGCCCACTTAGCATATTTGCAGGACCAGCATTTCAATATACTTTAACCAACGATTTTAAAGATATAGAATATGATAGAATTGAAAATGATTTTACGGTAGGTTTTAATTTTGGAGCAGCCGTTGAACTTGGAAGATTGGGTTTAGATGTTAGATATGAAAGAGGATTTAATAGCAATGAAGCGGATTTTATTAATGATAACCTTAGTAGCTCAAATATTTATCGATTGGATTCAAGACCTGAACAAATTATTTTCAGTTTGTCTTACAGATTATCCGGAAAATAGCAGTAATTTTTTAACAATAATATTTTAAAATAAAATAGAAGCCAGCAAATTGCTGGCTTCTATTTTGTTGGGTAATTTTATCTTTAAATATTAGTTGTGAAATTTAAAATTAAAATTTATACATTTACCGCATTCTGAACTAAATTCATAATTATAAAACTATGCAAATAAAACCCCTATTTATAGTTATATTGCTAATTTCTTTCTCATTTGCGTATGCCCAAGAATATACTTTTGGCGTAAAAGGCGGAATTAATTATAACAGTATTGGAGATTTATACCATTATGGGAATCATAGTGATATGGGTACTGGCGTTACTCCAGACGATAACACAGTTTTTAAGGCCGAAAAAGAAATGGGAACCCAATTTGGCGCTTTTGCTATGATTGGTTTCAATAAATTTTTTATCAGACCTGAAATAAATTATGTTTCTTCAAAAAATAATTATCCTTTAGCTTTAAAAACAGCCAACTGGACTTCAACTAAAATTGATGTTCCCATACTTTTTGGATATAAAATTTATAAACCGGTTTCATTATATGCCGGACCTAGTTTTAGCAGTATTTCCGATATGAAATTAGAAGGTGTAGAACAAGGATCATCTCACCCTTATATTTACAAAAAATCTTCAACAAGCATTAATGTAGGTGTTTTGGCAGATTTTGGCAGAGTTGGAATTGATTTACGTTACCAATATGGCATTACAAAGGTTGAAAAACTTATGGTAGATATCGATGGAGACATTTACGGAACAAACATCGCCGACTTGCTTGAATACAATCCAAGTCAAATACAATTAAGTATTCATATAAACCTTCTTAAAATTAATGGAGAAGGCGGCAACAAATTAAGAACTGGTTGGAGAGGTAAAGGATGTCCTAATTAATAAAAAAGCTTCCTGATTTTAGGAAGCTATCACCATTTCCATCTTCTAAAATAGAAGAAATCTCATTATAATCATTCTACCGCAACAATTTTAACATCGTTTAGTGTAATTTCAAAAATTAAAGGCGTATTTTTAACTATTGTTCCATCTGATGATCCTATATTTCCATAAGCCAATCCTGAAGGAATAAATAAAATTCCCTTTCCTGCGTTTTCATAATAAAAAGATTCATCGTCCTTCACAATTTTAGTTCCACCTTTAAAATTGGTAAAACCATAACTCCAGCCATCAATAACTCTTGTAAGAGGTAGCCAAGTCAATCTTGAATTAAAATCGAAAACAGTGCTATCCAATAACATTCCTGTATAAGTTACCAAAACTGAATCTGTTTTGCTTGGAAAAATGGTAACACCCTCATTTTGTTTCAAAAAATATAATTTATAAGAAATATCATTTTTTGTGATATTTTGTGAATCTACTTGATCCATTAAAGGTGTTTCACGATTTTTTATGGTCCGAAGTCCACCATCAGCTTCGTTTAAATAATGGGTTTGCAAGTATTTAATTAAAGTAACATCATCATCCAAAGCTTGTTTTGCAGCATCAAATGAAGAATCATTGTCGTCATTACCACAAGAAAAGATCCCAATACTTATAGCGAGTATAAAAAATAAATTTTTAAATTTCATTCAGGTTAATTTTAAGAGCGCAAGATACAATATTTTCTATCTTTGTAAAAAGGGAAATTTATAATTTAACTTTATAATATGAGATTAACTTTATACTATGAGAATTGACAAATATTTGTGGTGTGTACGTCTTTATAAAACCAGAAGTTTGGCTACAGAAGCTTGCAGAAAAAACCATATTAAATTAAATGGAGATAATGTAAAAGCTTCAAAAATTGTTTCTATAGGCGAAAAATTGATTGTGCGAAAAAACCAGATTAATTACGAAATACAAGTGATAGATACTCCCGCAAACCGCGTTGGAGCTAAATTGGTTGATTTATATAGAATAGATTTAACACCGAAAGAGGAATTTGAAAAATTAGATTTGCTGAAATATTCCAAAGATTATTATCGAAAAAAAGGTGTTGGACGGCCTACTAAAAAGGACAGACGGGATATAGATGATTTACACAAAGAAGGAGATGAAGATTAATTTAGAAGGTAAAAATGCGCTGGTTGGAGCCAGCACCCAAGGTTTGGGAAAAGCTATTGCTTTACAGTTGGCCAGTTGTGGCGCTTCCGTTACGTTAATGGCAAGAAATGAAGAAAAACTAAAAGCTGTAATTACCGAATTGGCTACTGATATTAATCAAAAACATACATATATTGTTGTTGATTTTTATGATTTTGATACTTTTAAAACAAAAACAGAAGCCTATTTTAAAAATAATACCATTGATATTTTAGTCAATAATACCAATGGCCCAGAAGCCGGTGGTGTTTTTGAAAAGAATATTGACGATTACCAAAAAGCCTTCGATTTATTGTTTAAAACCACTTGTCATCTTACCTTGTTGGCAATTGAAAATATGAAAAAAAACAATTACGGCCGAATTATCAACACTGCTTCACTGACCGTTAAAGAACCTTTGTCAAATTTAGTTTTATCAAATACCATACGGGCAGCTGTAGCCATTTGGGCAAAAACACTTTCAAAAGATGTTGCTCCTTTTGGCATTACTGTCAATACCATTTTAACAGGCCTTTTTGATACGGAAAGAATTAAGCAGCTCAATAAAATTCAGTCCAAGGCAAAAGGAATTTCATTAGAAGAAAATTTGAAATTAATGACCCATGAAATTCCTGCAGGAAGATTGGGAAAACCAGAGGAATTTGGATATTTGGTTTCTTTTTTAGCATCAAATTATTCATCATATATCACAGGAACCAACATTTCTATAGATGGCGGTTTAATAAAATCATTATAAAAATGGAAACTCGATTTGATAAAGCATATTGGGAAAGAAAATACCGCAACCAAGCCACAGGATGGGATATTGGCTATGCTTCTACCCCACTAACAACTTATTTTGATCAATTGACCAACAAAGAATTAAAAATTTTAATACCTGGTGGCGGAAATTGTTACGAAGCCGAATATTTATATGAGAAAGGTTTTAAAAATATCTTCGTTATTGATATTGCTCAGCAGCCTTTAAAAAACATAAAAACTCGATTTCCAGATTTTCCTGAAAATCAGTTAATTCACGATGATTTTTTTAATCATCATGAAAAATATGATTTAATTGTAGAGCAAACTTTCTTTTGTGCGTTAGATTCCGTTTTGCGTAAAATGTATGTTGAAAAAATGGTCGATTTATTAGAGGAAAATGGCAAAGTAACCGGACTTTTATTCGATTTTGAACTGACTGAAGACGGTCCACCATTTGGAGGATCTTCAGAAGAATATTTGCAGCTATTCCTTGAACATTTCACCATTAAAAAATTAGAAAGCTGTTATAATTCCATTAAACCAAGAAGCGGAAGAGAATTGTTTTTTATCTTTGAAAAAAAATAATCAAATGGAAAGTTCAATTATTTTAACAAATGAGCAAATTGAAAATAAAACGCGAAGAATTGCCTATCAAATCTACGAAGTAAATTTCAATGAGAAAGAAATTATTATCGCTGGAATTACAGGAAATGGCTTTTTATTTGCAAAAAAGATTACAGAAGTTTTAACCAACATTTCCGATTTAAAAGTGGTTTTATGTGAAGTTAAAATAGATAAAAAGCAGCCTTTAAATAAAATCACAACTTCAATTGGCTCAAGTGAATATAAAAATAAATCGTTGGTTTTGGTTGATGATGTCCTAAACTCGGGAACTACTTTGATTTATGGAATAAAACATTTTTTGGAAGTGCCTTTAAAACGCTTTAATACTGCGGTTTTAATTAACAGGAATCATAAAAAATACCCGGTAAAAGCTGATTTTAAAGGAATTTCGCTTTCAACTTCTTTAAAAGAGCACATTTCTGTGGTGTTTGAAAATAGCAATTCACACGCAAGTTTAGCGTAACAGTAAAATCTCATCAACAATTTGATTCACACTTTTTTGGTTTGCTAAAATGGTATGATCTGCCCTTTCATAAAAAGGATTGCGCTCAAATAAATGTTTGGCAATATATTCTTTTAAATTTTCTATTCCAATGGAAGCAACTAAAGGCCTTTGGAAAGTTTCGTTTTTTATTCTTTCAAAAATGGTATCTATCGACGCTTTTAAGTAAAATGAAGTCGTTTTATTTTCAATAAATTCCATGTTATTTCCATAACAGGGAGTTCCGCCTCCAAGAGAAATTATCAATTTTTTATTTAAATTAAGCAACTTGAGTAAATATTCCTCTTCCTTTTTTCGGAAGTAAATCTCTCCTTTTATTGAGAAAATTGCGGTAATGGATAATTGTTCATGCTCTTCTATAAAACTGTCCAAATCAACAAATTGAATATCTAATTTTTCTGCTAAAATTTTACCCACTGCCGATTTTCCGCTGGCCATATACCCCAATAAAACAATTTTCATAAATCAATATTTAATGACTGAAATTCAAAAACAAATATCGTTTAAAAAAGGACATAAAAAAACTTGTAAGGTATAACTATTGATAGTATATTTGCACTCGCGTTGAGAAAGAGGAATTGACCTGGTAGCTCAGTTGGTAGAGCACCTCCCTTTTAAGGAGGTGGTCCTGGGTTCGAGCCCCAGCCCGGTCA
>JBAZGP010000102.1:0-10088 GCA_041652835.1 Lutibacter sp.
CGGATATTCAAACGCGACCTGTCCGCTCGGATATTCAAACGCGACCTGTCCGCTCGGATATTCAAACGCGACCTGTCCGCTCGGATATTTAAACGTGACCTTTGCGCTCTAATGTTCGAAGAAGAAAGGTTAAAATTGAAAAGCAAAAATTGAAAAGGGAAGTTCAATTATCAATTATCAATTATCAATTGTCAATTTTTGATAATAAAAAGCAGGCAATAAAATAAACACAAACAACGGCTGAATTAAAAATCTTCGAACGTAAAATATTAAAATATTGCTTTGTAAAATATCGAATTTTAAAAGTACAAAAAGCAACAAACTCAATCCTACAAACGCAATAACGTACAATTTTACTGAAAAATAGACCACTTTCAAATTGCTGAAAACCAAATAAATAATGGCTAATGAAATAATGGTGTTTAAAGCATATCTGAAAAATAGGTTTAAAAAATAGATGCCAAAATTAAGTTCGGGAATGGGGTTATTTAAATAATCATATTTGAAATAATCCAAAAGCGGATCGTAAAAATAAGGTTGAACAACTGCCCGAATTAAAATCAGCATAAAAAACAGCACAACAATAAAAGCGATTCGAAATGGTTTTTTCATTTCTTTAATGTTGAAAATTTTCTAATCCAAATAAACCAAAGCAAAAATGTAATTCCGTAAATTATGGACGGAAATATAATTTCATGCAATACTTTTTCATATTCCGGATATTTATACAAGGCAATTGCAATGACTACAATGCGAATAATGTTTGTGAAATAAATGAGCAAACTTCCAAACAAAATATATAAAACTGTAGTTTTAAATTTCCCAGCAAAAGCAACAATAAAAGAGATAAATAAAATAATAATGCTGATAGAATTGCAGCCTTCAACTATAAAAGCAGTAAAATTACCATTTATAAATAATTTTACCGCAAGTGTTTCGGTGTCTTGTTTTATTTCGGTTGGATAGCCAAAAATAGTTAACAAATATTGTGTTTGTTCGGCCACCGTTTTTGTAATTGGCGCACAAGCAAATCCGCTATCTGTTTCATTTTGGGTTTTTTCTAAATAATAGGAATACAATAAAAACAGCAATAAATAGGTACCAAAAAATTTGATTAAAAATAATACTACCGTTTTATTGCCTTTCACAAAAAAAGAATTTTAATTTTGTATAAAATTACAAATTTATATGAATATTCCTCAATTAAAAGAATCGATAACCATTATTGCTGAAAGCCGAAAATCAGTTTCAGAAAAAAGACAGGCAATTTGCGATTTCCTAAAACAAGAAATTGACTATTACAATTGGGTGGGTTTTTATTTTAAAAATGGAGAAAAAGCGGAATTAAAATTAGCCGAATTTGCCGGAGAACCTACCGAACATATTATAATTCCATTTGGAAAAGGAATTTGTGGACAAGTGGCACTCAGCAATAAAAATTTTATTGTGCCCGATGTTTCCGCCCAAAATAATTATATTTCTTGTGGTTTTAATGTAAAAAGTGAAATTGTGATACCCATTTTTGTGAATGGAGAAAATGTTGGGCAAATTGATATTGATTCTCATACCACAAACCCTTTTACCGAAGATGATACACTTTTTCTGGAATTTGTATGTGAAAAAGTGGCTAAACTCTAATAAATAATTTCTATAAATTTTATAACCTTAAATGTTAAAAAACAAACCAAAAAGCATTGTTGGAAGCAAACGATTAGTGAATAGAATTTCTTTTTTAAAGCATCTTTTTAGCAAAAACTATCCTAAAAATACTGCTGAAAATTACAATGAAATGGTCACCAAATTTTATTCAAAAATTAAAAAGAATTAAATGAATTTATTAACATTTTTGTATTGTTTAGCCTATTGATTATTAGTAGCTTTGCCGAACAGAAACAAAGAAACTTATGGGAACTTCAAAAAAAGCAAAATCGGCACTGATATCGGTTTTTCTAAAGGACGGTTTGGCTCCAATTATACAAAAGTTAAACGACCTTAACATTACCATTTATTCTACGGGAGGAACAGAAAAATTCATTAATGAATTGGGCGTAAACACCATACCAATTGAAAATTTAACATCTTACCCATCCATTTTAGGCGGAAGAGTTAAAACATTGCATCCTAAAGTTTTTGGCGGAATTTTATCCAGAAGAGAAAATGAAAATGATATTTTGCAATTGGCGCAATATGAAATTCCTGAAATTGATATTGTGATAGTGGATTTATATCCGTTTGAAAAAACAGTTTCCAGCGACGCTTCAGAAGAAGCTATTATTGAAAAAATTGATATAGGCGGAATTTCTTTAATTAGGGCTGCCGCAAAAAATTTTAAAGATGTTATTTGTGTTTCATCACTAAATCAATACGATGAATTTTTACAAATACTTTCAACTTCAAACGGCGTAACAACCATAGAGCAACGCAAAAAATTTGCGGCAAAAGCTTTTGCGGTTTCCAGCCATTACGACAGCGCAATTTTTAAATATTTGAATAAGGAAGAACTCGCTTTTAGAGAAAGTTTTGACAAAGTTTCCGTTTTGCGTTATGGTGAAAATCCTCACCAAAGAGGTTACTTCTTCGGAAATATAGAGGAACTTTTTGATTTTCTTCACGGAAAGGAACTTTCCTATAACAATTTGTTGGATGTTGATGCGGCCATAAATTTAATGAATGAGTTTAAAAATGATTTGCCAACATTTGCCATTCTAAAACATAATAATGCTTGTGGCATAGCACAAAGAGCAACTTTAAAACAAGCTTATTTAGATGCCTTATCTGCCGATCCAACGTCTGCTTTTGGCGGCGTTTTAATTTCTAATAAAATTATTGATGCAGAAACTGCCAAAGAAATTTATCAGCTTTTTTGTGAGGTTATCATTGCCTCAGGATATAGTAATGAGGCATTGGAACTTTTAAAAGGCAAAAAAAATAGGATTATTTTAGTCCAAAAAAATATTGAATTGCCAAACACACAATATAGAACTGCTTTAAATGGTGTTCTTTTTCAAGATAAAAACAACAAAACGGATAATATAGACGTTGTAGATTTTGTAACGTTGGAAAAACCAACAGACAGAGAAATAGAAGATTTACTTTTTGCATCAAAAATTTGTAAACATACCAAGTCAAATACTATTGTATTGACTAAAAACAAGCAACTTTTTGCAAGTGGCACAGGCCAAACAAGCCGTGTAGATGCTTTAGACCAAGCCATCGCAAAAGCCAATCATTTTAATTTTGATTTAAATGGAGCAGTGATGGCAAGTGATGCTTTTTTCCCATTTCCCGATTGTGTTGAGATTGCAAATAGGGCAGGAATTACCGCTGTAATTCAGCCGGGAGGTTCAATTAAAGATCAACTGTCTATTGATTATTGCAATGAACATAAAATGTCGATGATATTTACTGGCACACGTCATTTTAAACACTAATTTAAGTAACTTTGTAAAATTTCAAATTTAAAAAACATTAAAATATATGGGTTTTTTCGATTTTATGACCGAGGATATTGCAATTGATTTAGGCACTGCCAATACAATAATTATTCATGAAGGTAAAGTAGTTGTAGATGAGCCATCAATAGTTGCAAGAGACAGAAGTACTGGGAAAATTATTGCAACTGGTAAAAAAGCCAGTTTAATGCAAGGAAAAACTCATGAAAACATTAAAACAATCCGACCATTAAAAGATGGTGTAATTGCCGATTTTGAGGCATCGGAACAAATGATAAAAGAGTTTATCAAAAATATTCCCAGCATTAAAAAGCGTTTTTTTACGCCTTCATTGCGTATGGTTATTTGTATTCCTTCAGGCATTACTGAAGTTGAAAAACGTGCGGTAATTGATTCGGCAGAACATATGAATGCCAAAGAAATTTATCTCATTCACGAACCAATGGCTGCATCCATCGGTATTGGTATAGACATAATGCAGCCTAAAGGAAATATGATCATTGATATAGGGGGCGGAACAACTGAGATTGCAGTAATTGCTTTAGGAGGAATCGTTTGCGACAAATCCATTAAAGTTGCCGGTGATGTTTTTACCAATGATATTGCTTATTATATGAGAACGCAACATAATTTATATGTTGGTGAACGCACTGCTGAAAAAATAAAAATTGAGGTTGGTGCCGCTACAGAAGATTTAGAAGTTCCGCCAGAAGATATGCTTGTTCAAGGACGCGATTTATTAAGTGGTAAACCAAAACAAGTTCAGGTTTCTTATAGAGAAATTTCAAAAGCATTGGACAAATCAATTTTGCGAATTGAAGATGCTGTTATGGAAACACTTTCAAAAACCCCACCTGAATTGGCAGCCGATATTTACAATACCGGAATTTATTTAGCAGGTGGAGGCTCTATGCTTCGCGGGTTAGACAAACGTTTGTCTAGAAAAACAGATTTGCCCGTGTATATTGCTGAAGACCCTTTAAGAGCCGTTGCCAGGGGTACAGGAATTGCATTAAAGGATCTTGAAAAATATAAGAATATATTGATGAAATAGGTTAATTTTCTATTGTTTATATGCGGCAAATTGTTTATTTTATTAAAAAGTTCAGGTACTTTCTGCTGTTTATAGTTTTAGAAATATTGGCTTTTGTAATTATAATTCAGGATTATTCCTACCAGCAAAGTAAATTTGTAAATTCTGCCAATTATATTTCCGGAGGTATTTATAGTAAAGTAAATTCCGTAAATGAATTTTTTCATCTAAAAAAGAACAATCAGCTTTTAAGTGAAGAAAATGCGCGTTTAAAAAATCTGCTGGGAAAAAGAGAAAATTCTTATGCTTCAGATACTTTCAAGGTTATTGACACCTCACAATATTTTCAAAAATATGAATATTCAACAGCAAAAGTTATCAATAACAATTACACCAAAAGAAATAATTTTTTAACTATAAATAAAGGTTCCAAAAATGGTTTAACTCCTGATTTAGGCATAATAAACAGCAAAGGAGTAATTGGAGTCATTAAAAATATATCTGCAAATTACGCCACAGTGATTTCTATTTTAAACAGCAATTCAAAAATTAACGTGCGCCTAAAAAAAAGCAATCATTTTGGCACCCTAGTTTGGGATGGAAAAGATTACAATGTTACGCAGGTTATTGATATTCCCAGACAAGCATTGGTGAGAATAGGAGATACAATTGTCACCGGTGGTAAATCGGCAATCTTTCCTGAAGGTATAGAAATTGGTGTGGTAAGGGATTTTATATATGAACAGAACAAATACCAGCAAATTAATGTGTTGTTATTTAATGATATGAGTGCAATTGGAGAAGTTCAAATTGTTAAGAATCTTCATAAAGACGAACAAGTTACTCTTGAACAAAGTGTTGTAAATGAATAATGTAGTACTAAATAATACAATTCGTTTTATAAGCCTTCTACTTTTACAGGTGTTGGTTTTTAATCATGTGAACATATTTGGACATATAAATCCAATGGTTTACATTGTTTGGGTTTTTTTATTTCCTTTTCGAAAAAACAGGAATTGGTTGTTGATATTTAGTTTTTTGTTGGGGATTTCTATTGATTTTTTCTCTGATTCAGCAGGTGTTAATGCCTTTGCCATTACATTTATTGCCTATTTTCGACTTCCAATAATAAAAGCCATTTTAAGAAAACCGGAATTTGATTATGTGCAATTCAATTTAAAAACAATTTCCAATAATAAAGCATTTTTATTTATTGCTACGCTAACCATTATTCATCATTTTATTGTTTTTAGTTTAGAATATTTTAGTTTTGAAGCACTTACCAGTATAATTTTTAATACCATTTTAACAAGTATTTTTACCATACTTATTAGCATTTTGGGAATTGTGCTGTTTACAAAGAAGAAATAAATGAAAAGAACAGGCTTATTAACCTTTTTAATTATTTTTATCGGAATCGTATATATTGCGCGTTTATTTTATTTACAAATTTTAAACAATGCATTTAATACACCAACGATCAATAATTCGGCCGTAAAAGCAATGTACGACTACCCGGAAAGAGGTTATATTTTTGATAGAAACGGTGCTTTGTTAGTGGCCAATCAATTGTCTTATGATGTTATGGTTGTTCCAGGAGAAATTAAACATTTGGACACTATAAAATTTTGTGATTTGCTTAAAATTACCAAAGCAGAATTTATTGAAAAAGTAGAAAAGGCAAAAATATATTCCCCCAGGATTCCATCTACATTTATAGCGCAAGTTTCCAAAGAGGATTATGCAATTTTACAAGAAATATTGTATAAGTTTAAAGGATTTTATATTCAAAAACGTTCATTAAGGTCGTACCCAAGCAAGTCGTCAGCAAATGTGCTTGGCTATATAAGTGAAGTAAATGAAATGATGATTAGCAGCAATTCGAGTTATCATTTGGGTGAATTAATAGGTACAGCCGGTGTAGAAAAGTCTTATGAAGAAATATTAAGAGGAACTAAAGGCGTTAAATTTATTCAACGCGATAGATTTAACAAAGAAATAGGCCCATTTAAAAATGGATTATACGACACGCTTCCAATATCAGGAAAAGACATTACCCTAACTATTGATGCCATATTGCAGCAATACGGAGAAGCTTTAATGACAAATAAAAGGGGAGGTATTGTGGCAATTGAGCCTTCAACTGGTGAAATATTGGCCATGGTTTCTACACCAACTTATGATCCAAATTTAATGGTAGGTAGAGAGCGTTCAAAAAATTTCACTAAATTGTACCTTGACAGTATTAACAAACCATTGCTTGATAGAGGTTTGCAAGCGCAATATCCTCCAGGATCGCCTTTTAAAATCATTTCAGCTTTGGCAGCTTTACAGGAAAAAGTAATTACTACTTCAACTTCTATTCAGTGTTTTGGAGGTTATAAATATGGATCTGGAAAAGGTTCATTTATGAGGTGTCACTGCGAAACAAATGGAAGTCCGGTTGCATTAAATAAAGCAATTTACCGTTCCTGTAATAGTTATTTTGCGACTGCTTATAGAAGGGTTATAGAAAAATATCCTACTCCAACAGAAGGAATGAATGTTTGGAGTAAACATGCTGAAAGTTTTGGCTTGGGAAATTATTTAAATAATGATTTGCCGGTTGGGCAAAAAGGAAATATACCTAACGGTAATTTATATAATAAAATTTATCCTAATGGTCGATGGAGATCCACAGCAACAATATCAAATGCAATTGGACAAGGTGAAGTGTTAACTACCCCAATTCAATTGGCAAAT
Source organism: Lutibacter sp. (assembly GCA_041652835.1). GTDB lineage: Bacteria > Bacteroidota > Bacteroidia > Flavobacteriales > Flavobacteriaceae > Lutibacter. The sequence goes on from JBAZGP010000102.1 coordinate 7,228, forward strand.
ATGACAGCGGCGATTGCAAATGAGGGATTTTATTTTATTCCTCATATCGCTAAAAAAATTAGTGGTGAGGAATTGGATAAAAAATTTACCACACCCATTTATACAACAATAGATAAAAAATATTTTAAACCTGTGATTGAAGGATTATTTGAGGTATTTAACAATCCACAAGGCACAGCAAGAGGGTCTATGGTAGAAGGTATTCAAATTTGTGGAAAAACTGGAACATCAGAAAATCCCCATGGACAAGATCATTCTATATTTATTGCCTTCGCACCAAAAGACAATCCGAAAATAGCCATTGCGGTTTTTGTTGAAAATGGCTATTGGGGAGCAAGATGGGCTGGACCAATTGCAACTTTAATGATAGAAAAATATTTGAAGGGAAAAACTTCCAGACCGTTGGTAGAAGAACGGATGCTTAAGGGAAGTATCCAAGAAGAATATGATAAACAATATAAAGAACTTTTAGAAGTTGAGAAGCAGAGAAGACAACATATTTCACGGAATTGATTGGATTTTGGTCCTTTTTTATTTCGTTTTTATCTTTTTGGGGTGGATTAATATCTATGCTGCAACAACTAATGAAAATCAATTTGATTTACTGAATTTTTCAACTGAATATGGGAAACAATTTCTTTGGATAGCACTTAGCATGCCCATTATTTTGATTATTTTAATGCTTGAGACCAAATTTTACGAAAAATATGCCTCAGTTATTTATATCAGTATTTTGGTATTGCTTGCAGGTCTTTTCCTTTTTGGAAAAAATATTAACGGATCAACTTCTTGGTATGCCATTGGAAATTTTAGCCTTCAGCCTTCAGAATTTGCAAAGGCGGCAACAGCTTTGGCAATAGCTAAAATGGTAAGCGATAAACAGTTTAATTTAAAAAAACTTTCGGTTCAGGCGCAGACTTTGCTGGTTCTTCTTTTTCCCACAATTCTAATTATATTGCAGCCAGATCCAGGTTCGGCATTGGTTTATAGCGCATTTATTTTTGTATTGTATAGAGAAGGTTTGCCTTTCTATTACATCACAGTAGGATTTATTGCCTTATTTTTGTTTGTAATTACCCTCTTTTTAGGCTACGAAGTAACGCTTATAAGCAGCCTGATTTTATTTGTATGTATTTTCTTGTTTTTTATTTTTTATAGACCGAGGGCTTTTAGAAAAGGATGGGCTAAAATAGTTGGTATTTATTTTATTTCAGCACTATTTATTTTTAGTGTAGATTTTATTTTTAATAAGGTATTTCAACAACATCACAGAGATCGATTTAACATTATTCTTGGTAAAACTGTTGACACAAAAGGTATTGGATACAATACATATCAATCGGTTAACACAATTGCTTCAGGAGGTTTTTTTGGTAAAGGATTTTTAGAAGGAGAAAAAACGCAAGGTAATTTTGTGCCTGAACAAAAAACAGACTATATATTTACAACCATTGGCGAAGAATGGGGATTTCTAGGTAGTACCTTTGTGATACTTTTATTTGTCGCTTTTCTTTTGAGAATTATCAGTAAAGCGGAACAACAAAAATCTAAATTCAGCAGAATTTACGGGTATAGCATTGCCGCTATATTTTTCATTCATTTCGTTATAAATATAGGAATGGTCATTGGATTGGTGCCAACTATTGGAATTCCGTTGCCGTTTTTTAGCTATGGGGGCTCAGCACTTTGGGGATTTACAGTATTGCTTTTTATATTTATTAGACTCGATGCCAATAAAACTTATGAGTGGTAGTACCAAACAAAAAAGCATCCAAAAAGGGGATGCTTCTTTAAATTATTGCTTTTAAAAAATTATAACGTAGCTATGTGCTTGGCCAATTTAGATTTTAAGTTACCCGCTTTGTTTTTGTGAATAATATTCTTTTTAGCCAATTTGTCTATCATTGACACTACTTTTGGGAATAATGTTACAGCTTCTTCCTTTTCGGTTACGGCACGTAAGTTTCTTACAGCATTACGAGTTGTTTTATGCTTATATTTATTTCTTAATTGCTTAGCGCGATTACTTCTAATTCTCTTTAATGCTGACTTGTGATTTGCCATTTCTATATTTTTTTTTACTTTTTTGTAGTCCGTAGGGGAATCGAACCCCTGTTACCAGGATGAAAACCTGGCGTCCTAACCCCTAGACGAACGGACCATTGTGTTTTTATTGACGATTCTATTTTGTCAATGCGGATGCAAAAATACAACTATTTTTAATACTGCAAAATATTTCTATAAAAATTTAGTAAGCTTTTGCAAATAATACCCTTTGAGTTGATTTTTCCCCAGTAAACACGCACTTTCCGTCCTCAATTTTATTATCCAAAGGAATACATCTGATCGTTGCTTTTGTTAAATCTTTAATTTTTTCTTCCGTTTCAGATGTACCATCCCAGTGCGCTGAAATAAATCCGCCTTTGGTATTTAACACTTCTTTAAATTCTTCAAATGAATTAACTTCGGTAATATGAGTTTCTCTATATTGAAGCGCTTTATTATATAAATTTTCCTGAATTTCTTTTAAGGTTTTCTCAACATGTTCAACAACAGTATTTTGAGGGATATATTGTTTTTCAAGTGTGTCTCTGCGCGCAATTTCTAAGGTGCCATTTTCCAAATCTTTTGGACCCATCGCAATTCTTAAAGGAACTCCTTTTAGTTCGTATTCCGCAAATTTCCATCCTGGTTTATAGGTAGTTCTGTTATCAAATTTTACTGAAATACCTTTTTTGCGTAAATCTTTTACAATTTCATTAATTTTAATTGAAATGGTTTCCAATTGCTCATCGGTTTTATAAATAGGGATAATTACTACCTGAATTGGCGCAAGATTTGGAGGAAGTACCAAGCCTAAA
>JBAZGP010000103.1:0-10087 GCA_041652835.1 Lutibacter sp.
TTTTGGAGTTTTTCTAATTTATCCTGCTCTTCTTTAATTTTTCCATAGCGAATTTCAGCTACTTTTCCGTAATCTCCCTCACGTTCCGCACGTTCCGCCTCCAATTTATAATTTTCAATCGCTTCTTTGCTTGCCTGCGTTTTATCAACCAATTCTTTTTCACTCACCCATTTCGCATTTATTTCATTGCGTTTTTCTTTTAAATTGGCAATTTCTTCTTTTAAGCTTGCCAATTTTTTTTCATCTTTTTCTCGCTTAATGGCTTCAATTTCAATTTCAATCTGCATTATTTTACGATCCATGACATCTAATTCCTCAGGCTTCGAATTTATTTCCATTCTTAATTTTGCTGCAGCTTCATCCATTAAATCAATGGCTTTATCAGGTAAAAATCGATTGGAAATATAACGTTGTGAAAGTTCTACAGCCGCAATTATGGCATCATCTTTAATCTGCACTTTATGATGATTTTCATATTTTTCTTTGATTCCCCGTAAAATTGAAATAGCACTTTCTGTATCGGGCTCATCCACAATTACTTTTTGAAATCTGCGCTCCAGCGCTTTGTCTTTTTCAAAATATTTCTGATATTCATCTAATGTAGTTGCACCAATTGCTCTCAATTCGCCTCTGGCTAATGCGGGTTTTAAAATATTTGCAGCATCCATAGCGCCTTGTCCGCCACCAGCTCCAATCAAGGTGTGAATTTCATCAATAAATAAAATAATTTCACCATTAGAAGAAGTTACTTCTTTTATAACGGATTTCAAGCGTTCTTCAAATTCTCCTTTATATTTTGCACCTGCAATAAGAGCGCCCATATCCAAAGAATAAACTTGTTTGCCTTTTAAATTTTCTGGAATATCACCTTTTACAATTCTATGTGCCAATCCTTCTGCAATGGCGGTTTTACCAGTTCCCGGTTCACCCACTAAAATCGGGTTATTTTTGGTTCTACGCGACAAAATTTGAAGAATTCTTCTGATTTCTTCATCACGACCAATTACGGGATCCAATTTTCCGTCGTTTGCCAATTGGTTTAAGTTGCGTGCGTATTTATTAAGTGCATTGTAGGTTTCTTCTGCACTTTGAGAAGTTACCGTACTTCCTTTACGCAACTCTGAAATGGCCAACAATAAGTTTTTTTCAGTAACGCCCTGATCTTTTAAAATTTGGGAAGTGGTATCTTTTGTATTTAAAATTGCCAATAATAAATGCTCTGTAGAAACATATTCATCTTTCATTTTTTTTGCCTCAATAACTGCGGTATTTAACATTTTAGAAGCGTTTCCCGAAAGTGAAATTTCACCACCAGTAACTTTTGAATAACTTTCTAAAGTTTTATCAATCAAACTTTTCAGCAAATCTATATTTAATCCAATCTTTTTGAAAATGAAAGGAGTTACATTTTCGTCCACTTCAAAAATAGCTTTTAAAATGTGTGAATTTTCTATTTGTTGGTGTCCATAACTTTGTGCAATTTGTTGGGCTTGCTGTATGGCTTCCTGTGTTTTTATCGTAAATTTATTAAAGTCCATAAATTTAATTATTTTGTATTTATCTTTGTATATTCAAAGGGTGTTCCAATAAGAAAAAAGCAATTTAATTGGTCATTTTGTCCTGCTTTTTTGAAGGTTACACGACATTTTGTCTTCTATTAAATATATAACAATGAACTGGATATCACTAACAAATAGCAATCAATTAGAAGAATTAATTAAATCATCAGTCTTTAAGCCTGTTTTAATTTTTAAACACAGTACCCGTTGCGGAATTAGCAGAATGGTGCTTAAAAGTTTTGAAAGGGAGTTTAATTTGAATGAAAATGAAATAGACTTGTATTTCTTGGATTTGTTAAATTACAGGTCTTTGTCTCAGGAAATTTCATTAAAGTTTAATGTTGCCCACCAATCACCACAAGTTTTAGTCATCAAAAACGGAGCGGTTATTTATCATGATTCACACAATGCGATAAATTCAAAGGATATAGAAATGGTAATAAATAAAGAGCAACCATAAGCTAATTACCCAACCTGTTTTGTGTAATAATATTTTTAATTTTATTTTTTAAGTTTTCACTACTGTCATAGACCATTTGTTCGTTACTGGGAAAAGGAACATAGCTATTGGCTAATAAATCCAGTTGGGCTTTTTCTAAAGCGTCTTTATTTCCACTATAAGTCCCATAATAATTTTCAAAAACATATTCACTGGATAAAGGGAAACTTTGAATTAATTGATTTGTACTCAAATTGAAATATTGTATTTGACCAATAACTTGGACAGATTTGAATTGTGTTATTTCTTTTACTTTACAAGTAATGGTTTTAAATTTATCAACCTTAATTTTATTCCCTAAACTATCTTTTACAATTACTCCATTGTTATCAGTTAAGTATTTCCAGCCATCAGCTACTTGTTTTTCTTTGAGCAATTGTTTTTCTCTAATTTGTTCAGGAGATATATTTATTTCTCTAAAATTTATCGATAATTCATAATCGTAATTTATTTTAGGTTGTCTGTTATTGTGATATACTGTCCAAAGGTCCTGCAATTTATACGTATCAAAATTTAATAAATCTGCTTCCAATCGCATTGGAATTACGATATTAGTTTGATTTCTAAGCATTACAGAAATAAAGTTAGTTCCTTTAAAATGAGCTTCTTCAATTAAATGATTGGTATCCTTATACCCTGGATTAATTTTAGTAAGATAATTTAAATCGTCAAAAGCATTTCTAAAATCCATTTTATTTGTTGAAGAAATTAAGGTTCCTTTCGCCTTGGTGTACAAATAATCAGACAAACGATTTTTAGCAGTTAAAATAGAAGTTGAATAATCTTTAAATGAAAATTTTGCATTTTCAGATTGATGATGAATAGGTAATGGTAGCAAAGGTTTAATTAACTCTTGTCTGTTATTTAAGTTAAGATATTTATTATAAATTACTTCTAAATTAGTAGGATTAGATTCTTTTTTAAGAAATGAAATTTCTTCTAAATCTTTAATTACTGCTTTCTCAAAAGCATCTTCAAGCATTAATACATATTCTTGATTCTTCTTTTTTGTTTTGTTATGTCTTAATTCCTTGACTGCAATATTTATTGCTTGGTCATAATTTCCATAGTTAATTGCCTTTTGAGTTTTTTTTACGCTGGAACAATTTGAAAGCAAAATAAAGAAACTGAGGAGCAATAATTTTTTAATCATATTGATGTATTTTAATAGTTTAATTTCAATATCAAGACCAAATTTAAATAAATAACCCCAAAAACAATAGCTTTTGGGGTTATTTTAATATGAGTTGTAATTTATATTTACTCAGGAAATTTGTATTGAACAGGTGCCATTATTTTACCTGTACATTTTCCAAAACCGATTCTTACCTTATTATTTTTGCAATACCCACGGATAATTACGTTGTCACCATCATTAAAAAAAGTTCTTTTAGTGCCGTCTTTTAAAGTAATGGGTTCTTTTCCTCCCCAGGTTAATTCAAGCATAGAGCCATAACTGTTTTTTGTTGGGCCAGAAATGGTACCACTTCCCAATAAATCACCTGCTCTTACATTGCATCCATTGCTGGTATGATGGGCTAATTGTTGGGACATTGTCCAATATAAATGCTTAAAATTTGTTTCTGTCAACAAATTTAAATCTCCATTTTCTGTTTCAACAGTTGCCTGAAGCTTTATGTCATAGCTATTTTCGGTATTTTTTTGCTGCAAGTAGGGAAGTAGCTTGGTTTCTTGCTTTGGCCCTTTGCATTTAAACGGTTCTAAAGCATCCATTGTAATTATCCAAGGCGACATAGAAGATGTAAAACTTTTCCCTAAAAATGGTCCAAGTGGCGCATATTCCCATTTTTGAATGTCTCTTGCGCTCCAGTCGTTAAACAAAACCATTCCAAAAATATAGTCGGAAGCTTCATCCACAGAAATACGTTCTCCTAAATTATTCACATCTGTGGTAATAAAAGCTGTTTCAAGCTCCATATCCAATGATTTTGTGGCGGCAAAAATAGGCTGCGTTTCTCCTTTTGGCACTATTTGCCCATAAGGTCTACGGATTTTTGTTCCAGAAACAACAACTGATGAGGAACGACCGTGATAAGCAATTGGCATGTGAAGCCAGTTGGGCATCAATGCGTTATCTGCTCCTCTAAACATCATGCCCACATTGGTGGCGTGTTCTTTACTCGAATAAAAATCGGTATAATCCCCCACACTTATTGGCAACAACATTTCTACTTCATTTACATCGAAAATAATTACTTCTCGGTGCTTCAAATTATTTTTTAAACTTTCGTTTTTCGAATCAAAGACTTCAGCAATTCTGTTTCTCACCAACCGCCATGTTTTTCTTCCGTCAGAAATAAAATCGTTTAAGGAGTCTTGCATAAACATATCATCGGTCAATGGAATTCCTTCAAAATAGCCCAATTGATGGAATGCGCCCAAATCGATTGCGTATTCACCAATCCGTGTTCCAATGGTTATAATGTCATCTCTTGTGATAAAAACCCCAAAAGGTATATTTTGGATAGGAAAATCACAGTCTTCAGCTGTATTTAACCACGACTTATTACTTGGATTGTTTGCTGCTATTTGCATATATGTATACTTTTTATCATTATAATTTCACACCAAATATATAAGTTTCTTCTTAAATGAAAAATGAAATTAGTAATTTTGCAGAATATTTAACTTTTAAAATCAAAATTAATGCAACGAGACCAAATTATCTTCGATTTAATTCAAGACGAAAAAGAAAGACAAACTAACGGTTTGGAATTAATTGCTTCTGAAAACTTTGTAAGTGAGCAAGTTATGGAAGCTACAGGTTCCGTATTAACCAACAAATATGCAGAAGGATATCCTAACAAACGTTATTATGGTGGTTGTGAAGTTGTTGATATTGTTGAGCAAATTGCTATTGACCGAGCAAAAGAACTTTTTGGTGCAGAATATGTAAATGTACAACCTCATTCAGGTTCACAGGCAAATGCAGCTGTTTATCAAGCGGTACTAAATCCGGGAGATAAAATTTTAGGTTTCGATTTATCGCACGGCGGACATTTAACGCATGGTTCTCCTGTAAATTTTTCAGGAAAATTATATAAAACATCTTTTTATGGCGTTGAAAAAGAAACTGGGGTTTTAAATTATGATAAAATTCAGGAAATTGCCACAAAAGAAAAACCAAAATTAATAATTGCTGGCGCTTCTGCATATTCAAGAGATATGGATTTTAAACGTTTCAGAAAAATTGCAGATTCTGTGGGCGCTTTATTAATGGCCGATATTTCCCATCCAGCAGGCCTAATAGCCAAAGGAATATTAAGTGACCCAATTCCGCATTGTCATTTTGTAACCACTACAACACATAAAACATTGCGTGGACCACGTGGTGGAATTATTATGATTGGAAAGGATTTCGACAATCCGTTTGGGCAAACGCTAAAAAACGGAAGTCTTAAAAAAATGTCGGCACTAATTGATTCTGCTGTTTTCCCCGGAAATCAGGGTGGACCATTAGAGCATATTATTGCTGCAAAAGCCATTGCATTTGGAGAAGCTTTAACAGATGAATTTTTACACTATCAAATTCAAGTGAAGAAAAATGCGGCAACTATGGCAGAAGCTTTTATGAAAAAAGGATATAAAATCATTTCTGGTGGAACAGATAACCATATGATGTTGATTGACTTGCGAAATAAAAATATTAGCGGAAAAGATGCTGAAAATGCTTTGGTAAAGGCTGATATTACCGTAAATAAAAACATGGTGCCTTTTGATGATAAATCTCCTTTTGTCACTTCAGGAATCAGAATTGGAGTAGCAGCCGTTACCACTCGGGGTTTAAAGGAAAATGATATGATTGCTATTGTTGATTTAATTGATGAAGTCATCTTAAATTATGAAGATGAAGCAAAACTTGAAGAAATTGCCGAAAAAGTGAATGAAATGATGTCGAGTTTACCATTATTTGCTAAATAAGCACTTTTTTAAATATTTATACCAATTAAACATCCAATAGGTATTAAAATCCCGCCTTGAGCGGGATTTTTTATGCGTGCAAAATTTTGTTAAATATTGATAAAATCACTGTTTTTTATAATTTATTTACTAACTTTAGTCAATTGAGGGTCATGTTTTTATCTATCATATAATAATCTGAAAATAAAATAAGATAGCCTTCATTTAAATGTTATAAATTATTTTATAACACTTAAAATTTATTGAAAATAATTTAAAAATAGAAATATGGAAACACAAGAAGGATTTACATCAATGCCAAGAATTGGAGATAAAGCTCCTGAATTTAAAGCAGTCACAACACAAGGAAACATAAATTTTCCTGGAGACTACAGTGGGAAATGGGTAATTTTATTTAGCCATCCAGCCGATTTTACGCCTGTTTGTACTTCAGAATTTATGATGTTTGCCTCTATGGATGAAAAATTCGCAAAAGCAAACTGTCAATTGGTTGGATTATCTATTGATGGTTTATACAGCCATATTGCTTGGTTGCGTTCAATTAAAGAAAAAATTGAATTTAAAGGAATGAAAAACGTTGAAGTGAAATTTCCTTTGATTGAAGATATCTCTATGAATGTCGCTAACAAATATGGTATGATTCAGCCAAACGAAGCTACAACACAAGCGGTAAGAGCTGTATTCTTTATTGACCCAAAAGGAATTATCAGAGCAATTATTTATTATCCACTTAGTTTAGGTAGAAATTTTGATGAATTGTACAGGGTTATCATTGCATTAAAAACGGCCGATGAATTTGGTGTTGCAACGCCTGCCGATTGGACGCCAGGTGATGATGTAATTATCGGTCCTGCAGGTTCTTGTGGTTCTGCCCAAGACAGAATGGAAGGTAAAGAAGATATGGATTGTAAAGAGTGGTATTTCTGTACCAGAAAATTAGCCAAAGACTTGGTTTTAAGTAAGGTTTTAAAAAACTAAATCAATTAAAAAATCCCGCTTTCGCGGGATTTTTACATTTTAATGTTCCTTAATATCTTCAATTTCTTCGGCGCGTTCTATGATATTTTGGGGTAAGGATTTTTTAGATTTTGCACCCATTTTTTTCAGTTTTTCAACACTCACAATTAAATTTCCTTTTCCTTCAAATAATTTGTTCATTGCATTTTTGTATTCATTTTTGGCATCATCCATCTTTTTACCAACATTGGTTAAATCAGTAATAAAACCTTCAAACTTATCGTACAAAGCACCTGCCTGACGTGCAATCTCTATAGCATTTCGTTGTTGTTTTTCATTGTTCCACATAGAATCAATGGTGCGTAATGTGGCCAAAAGGGTAGTGGGTGTAACAATAACAATATTTTTTTCAAATGCTTTATTGTACAATTGATTGTCAACACCTAAAGCCACAGCAAACGCAGGCTCAATAGGAATAAACAGCAACACAAAATCTGGCGATTCAATTTTGTAAATATCTTCATATCTTTTTTCGCTCAATTGTTCAATATGTCGTTTCAGTGAGTTCACATGTTCTTTTAAAAAATGAGATTTTTGTTGCTCATCATCACTATTTACAAATTGCTCGTAAGCCGTTAAGGAAACTTTAGAGTCAATAACCATTTTTTTGGTATCGGGCAAGTGAATCACCACATCGGGAAGAATTCTTTTTCCTTCCTCAGTTGTAAAACTTTGCTGCACAAAATATTCTCGGTCTTTTTCCAATCCAGATTTCTCCAAAACCCTTTCCAAGACCAATTCTCCCCAATTTCCCTGCGTTTTGCTATCGCCCTTTAACGCTTTTGTTAAATTGATGGTATCTTTGCTCATTTGAAGATTCAGGTCTTTTAAACCAAGTATTTGCTGGCGTAAAGCAGCGTGATAATCAATGCTTTCTTTATGGGTATCTTCTACTTTTTTCTCAAAAGTCTGAATTCTTTCCTGTAGCGGATTTAGTATAATTTTTAAGTTCTCTTTATTCTGCTCGGTGAATTTAACAGATTTTTCTTCTAATATTTTACTGGCTAAAATTTCAAATTCCTTGCTAAATTTTTCTTGTAATTTTTCAACTTCTGCTTTATTCTCATTTAATTTTTCTTCCAAATTATTAAACTCCGAAATTTTTTGAGTTAACTTAATGTCAATAAGGTGTTTTTCATCATTTAAAGCATCCTTTTCCTGAATTAACTTATTAATATTTAACTCATTAATTTGCTTATCTTCAAGTAAAAGTTTATTCCGAATTTCCAATTCAGAAGTCACTTTTTCATAGTTGCTTTTGGTTAATAATTTTCCAATTACAAATCCAAGTGCCAAAAAAATTAGTGCAATTAATACATATAAAATAAATTCATTCATTACAATTTCAATTTAATTTCAGTTTATAAAAGTAAGATTTTTATATTTGCGACAAAACCGGTATTTAAAAAATAAAAACTGAGTTATCAACATACATAATGAAAATATTTTCCCGATTTATTTTATACACTGTTTTAAGATGGAAGCTTCTTGGAAATTTCCCAAAAAATTTAAAAAAATATATAATTATTGTCGCTCCTCATACGCATTGGACTGATTTTCCTTTGGGCGTTTTTATTAGAGACGCAGAAGGATTGCCTGCAAATTTTGCAGGAAAAGCGTCCTTATTTAAGCCGCCATTTGGATTTATATTTAAGTGGCTTGGTGGAACACCTATTGAAAGAAGCACAAGCAGCAATAAAGTTGAAACTATTGTTAAACTATTTAATTCCAAGGAAAATTTTATTTTAGGATTGTCTCCAGAAGGAACCAGAAAAAAAACTGTTGTTTGGAAAACAGGATTTTATTATATCGCAAAAGGAGCAAATGTGCCTGTGGTTATGGTGGCCTTTGATTTTAAAAATAAAGAAGTTAAAGTTGCTGAACCTTACTATTTAACTGACAGTATGGAAAACGACTTTAACTTCTTTCATAAGTTTTATGAAGGTATTCAAGGTAAAATTTCAGAAAACTTTTAACCCTTGTAAAATGGTAATTTTACCACTTCAGCGGGAATTGCTTTATCACGAATTTGAATGAAAATTTTTGTGCCAAGTTTTGAATAAGCTGTTTTTACATAACCCATTCCAATTCCTTTTTTAAGTGATGGACTCATAGTTCCCGAAGTTACTGTGCCAATTATTTCATTTTCTTCATTCACAATATTATAATCGTGACGTGGAATTCCTTTTTCAGTAATTTCAAAACCAACCAATTTTTTTGAAACACCTTCTTCTTTTTGCTTTTTTAAAGCTTCAGAATTGGTGAAGTTTTTTGTAAATTTGGTAACCCATCCCAAACCAGCTTCAAGAGGAGAAGTGGTATCGTTAATATCGTTTCCGTATAAACAAAATCCCATTTCTAAACGCAAAGTATCACGAGCAGCCAATCCGATAGGTTTAATTCCGAATTTTTCACCAGCTTTAAAAATCGCATTCCAAATATGTTCAGCATCTTTATTTTCAAAATAAATTTCAAATCCGCCAGAACCTGTATAACCAGTTGTGGATACAATTACATTTTTAATTCCAGCAAAAGTGCCAGTTTTAACAGTGTAATATTCCATAGCAGCCAAATCAATATCGGTTAAAGATTGCAACGTTTTTGAGGCATCCGGTCCCTGAACAGCCAATAAAGACAATTTATCAGAGCTGTTTATCATTTCAACACCCAAATCATTGTATTTTGAAATCCAATTCCAGTCTTTTTCGATATTAGAGGCATTCACCACTAAAAAATAAGTTTCTTCGTTTATTCTGTAAACCAGTAAATCGTCAACAATTCCGCCTTTATCATTAGGCAAATAACTGTATTGAATTTTTCCGTCTCGAAGTACAGAAGCATCATTTGAGGTCACTTTTTGAATCAATGCCAACGCATTTTTTCCTTTTAAGTAAAATTCTCCCATGTGCGAAACATCAAAAACACCAACATCTTTTCTAACGGTTTCATGTTCTATATTGATTCCTTCATATTGAACAGGCATATTATAGCCTGCAAATGGCACCATTTTAGCGCCTAATGACTCGTGGATATGAGTTAAAGCAGTATTTTTCATCTGTTTATATTTTAT
>JBAZGP010000104.1:0-2449 GCA_041652835.1 Lutibacter sp.
TACTGAAAACTTTTATTTAATATTGTTTTGTTAGAAATAGCCAATCCTAAAATTAAGCCATCATAGTAATTGAATCTAGCTTCAGGTGTATAAAAAAATTGATTGTAATAGGGGTTTTCAATATCTTTCATAAATTTTAACTGCAAAGGCCTGTTAAATAATCTTTTATCAATATTTTTCCAGTTGTTTCTTAAATTATATTCCGGCAAGTAGAATTCATAATTCAATGAAAGCCGGTCAAAACCATCGGTTGGAATGGTTATTTTTGTTATGGAATCAATCCCATTAAGCCATTTTTTAAATTTAATTTCTTTACCGTAAATACCATACAATTGAATTGGCGCAGTAAAGTGTCGTTTATTTAGAATACTGATTTCAAGAGAATCATTCTTTTTAACTATTTTTTTTATGGTATAATCAATTTTTTTACTGGTATTTAAATAATCAGTTTTAAACCAATCAATATCTTTATCTTCTGGTGTTTGAATTTGTGCTAAAAACAAATTGCTACTGGTTTCTTTTTCAGTATATTTTTTTGAAAAATCTTTTATGGCTGAAGAGATTGCTGGCTCTCCCAAATAATTTTCTAAATACCTAATACCGATACCTGCTTTGTATTTATTTACAATTTTCCTGTTGAAATTTGATAGTGAATCGGCGGGCGTTGTTAAGGATTGGTCTAAATTTTTTCGCGATGCAAATTGATAAACAAAAGCATATTTGTCGTTAAAATTGATTTTGGCCAAATTAAAGTTTTTGATTCCCCAAAGTTTTGAAATGTCACCAATAGCTTTAACTTTGGGATAGTATTTTTCCACATATTTAATCATGAGATAGGTTTGTAAACCATCAGCCAGCCATGCGTCTTCTCTTTTATTAAACAAAAAAACGTTATCTATATATTTTCTGCTTAAAATTTTGAACAGTTGAATATCCCATTCAAAAGTATCACTGAAAGGCTTTAAAAAGGAAGGCAATTGGTTAAACCCATAAACCGGATTTTTATCATATTCAATCTTGTTAATGAATAATTTCTCATTTGGATAAGCTCCCAAATAAGATTGAATAAAAGAAAGTTCCCTATTGATGATTTCAGTTTTTGCTGCAACATCCAATTTTTTGGAATCCATGTTGGTTAATATTGAAACTGGGCTCGATTTATATTCAATAAAATCATTTGTCTTGCTGATATTTAATTCAATATCCTGTCTGTTTCTCCCACTTAATTTATATTCTTTAATGTTGTTTACGGAATCGTAAGAAATTAGCAAATCACTATTTACCGTATACTCTTTTGGAACTTTAATTTTTATGAAATAATTCGTAAAATCAACGTATAAATCATCCAAATCCAAGTTGTTGTAAATTTGCCATTTTTCATCAAAAACAGCAGGAATTAAATACCAATACCTTAAATTAAAACCGGTTTTATTTGCACCATAGCTTGTAAATTTATCATTGGGAATTTTTATGGTATATGTTGCAATTATTTTTACTGAATCTCCTGGTTTTAAAGGTTGCATCAGATTGATTTTTAAGATATCGGGGTTTTTGTCGGTAATTTCCCAAGTAACAAGGTCGTAATTAATAGAAATGCTGTTAATTTTGGAATCTCCTCTATTTTTTTCTGTGGTAAAATGAAAAGATTTCGAGTAATTTTCTATAAAACGATTGGCTAATGGGGTGTTTTTATCTTTATAGGCATTTGCCCAATTGTGAAAATAGATTTCGTTTAAAAGGCTATCTGATTTGTTATAAAAAATAATTTCCTGTTGTATTTTAAGTTCATCGTCTTCTGTGTCTAACGTAGCAAGTATTGTGGTACTATTTGTTTGGGAATATAAATTATTCAAACAAATAATACCAATTAAAAATGTAAAACACAGTTGTTTTTTCAACGGAATTATATTAAAAATTAGGCCTCAAACTGTATTTTTTATAAAAGGTATTAATGACTTCCAATACCTCATCTTCTGTATCAACTATAGAAATTAAATTGAGATCCTCTATGTGAATACTTCCTTCGTTTACCAAGGTGTTTTTAATCCAATCTATAAGTCCAGACCAATACTTTTTTCCAACCAATACGATAGGAAATTTATCAATTTTTTTTGTTTGAATTAAAGTAATTGCCTCAAAAAGTTCATCCATTGTTCCAAAACCTCCGGGCATAACCACAAATCCTTGAGAATATTTAACGAACATCACTTTACGAACAAAAAAGTAATGAAAATCTAAATTTTTATCGCGATCAATATATGGATTGTCATGCTGTTCCATTGGCAATTCAATATTTAAGCCAACCGATACCCCTTTACCGCGATGCGCCCCTTTATTTCCGGCTTCCATAATTCCAGGACCGCCACCTGTTACAACGCCGTAACCGTGTGAAGTTAAATTAAATGCAATACTTTCGGCAAGTACGTAATATTCGTGATCTGGTTTTACC
>JBAZGP010000104.1:2474-9976 GCA_041652835.1 Lutibacter sp.
TTGCTTTTAATTTCATTCCAGGTTCTTTGTTTGAATTTTTCCCTTATTTGTTGGTCTTCATTTGTCATTTCTGTTGCTAATTATTTATTTGAATGGGCGAAATATAAGTATTTTTTAATAGAAAAAAGAATGCTAATTTAATTCTTTTTTTAAGAATTTGGCAGTATAGCTTTTTTTATGGTTGCTTACTTCTTCTGGCGTTCCAGAACAAATCAGCTGTCCACCTTTGTTGCCGCCTTCCATTCCAATATCTATAACATGGTCAGCAAGTTTTACCACATCCATATTATGTTCTATTACCAAAATGGTATTTCCTTTGTTTGCCAATTTATCCAATACTTCCATAAGCACACGGATATCTTCAAAATGAAGTCCGGTTGTGGGTTCATCTAAAATATAAAAAGTGTTTCCTGTATCTTTTTTAGCCAATTCTGAAGCCAGTTTTATGCGTTGTGCTTCACCACCAGAGAGTGTGGTAGATTGCTGTCCGAGTTTGATATAACTTAACCCAACATCACGAATTGTTTTAAGTTTTCTGTGTATTTTAGGAATAAGTTCAAAAAAAGAAGTCGCTTCTTCAATGGTCATATTCAACACATCTGAAATTGATTTTCCTTTATATCTGATTTCCAAGGTTTCTCTGTTGAAGCGTTTTCCTTGACAAGTTTCACATTCCACATGCACATCGGGTAAAAAGTTCATTTCAATAATACGAACGCCACTGCCTTCACAGGTTTCACAGCGTCCGCCTTTTACGTTAAAAGAAAATCGGCCGGGTTTGTAGCCTCTTATTGCAGCTTCGCTTGTTTTGGAAAACAAATCTCTTATTTCACCAAAAACGCCGGTATAAGTTGCCGGATTTGAGCGTGGGGTTCTTCCAATTGGTGATTGGTCTATAGCAATAACTTTGTCTACATATTCCAAACCTTCAATGGATTTGTAAGGCATTGGTTTTTTTACGCCGTTATAAATATGAGCGTTTAAAATGGGATATAAAGTTTCGTTTATTAAAGTCGATTTTCCACTGCCCGAAACTCCCGTTACACAAATTAATTTTCCCAAAGGAAATTCAACGGTAATATTTTTTAAATTGTTGCCGGTTGCACCTTTTAAAATGATTTTATGGCCATTTCCAACCCTTCTGTTTTTAGGAACTTCAATAGATTTGGTGCCGTTTAAATAATCGGCAGTTAAAGTATGGTGTTGTTTCAATTCCTCAAAAGTTCCTTCACTTACAATTTCTCCACCGTGAATACCAGCACCTGGACCAATATCAAGCACAAAATCGGCAGCTTGAATCATTTCTTTATCGTGTTCAACAACAATTACAGAATTGCCGATATCACGTAAATTGAGCAATGAGTTTATTAATTTTTGATTGTCGCGTTGGTGTAATCCGATACTCGGTTCATCTAAAATATAAAGCACACCAACCAGTTGAGAACCAATTTGCGTTGCCAATCGAATGCGTTGTGCTTCACCACCCGACAATGATTTTGAGCTTCTGTCAAGGGTTAAATAATTCAAACCAACATCTAATAAAAATTGAATTCTTGTTCTAATTTCTTTCAGTATTTCGGTGGCAATTTTTAGTTGTTTGTCGCTTAATTTTTCTTCAATTTTGGCAAACCAATTTGCAAGTTCAGCAATATCAAGTTGCGCCAATTCTGAAATATTTTTGTCATTGACTTTAAAGAATAAGGCTTCTTTTTTAAGCCGTTTTCCATTGCAAGTTTCACAATTTATTTCGTCCATAAATTCTTTAGCCCAGCGTTTTATGGAAGTAGAATCACTTGTATGATACTGATTTTCAATAAAATGGACAATGCCTTCAAAATCAATTTCATAAGTACGGGTTATGCCTGCAGTTTTAGAAACGATATCAAATTTATCGCTTCCGCCATTTAAAATAATATCCATGGCTTCAGCTGGTATTTTTGAAATGGGATCGCTCAATTGAAAATTATAGCGGTCTGCAATTAATTGAAGTTGTTTAAAAATCCAACTGTTTTTTTGTTCTCCAATTGGCTTAATACCTCCATTTTTAATAGAAATTGAGGGATTCGGAATTATTTTTTTTGCGTTAACCTTGTCAAGTTTTCCCAATCCGTTGCACGTTTCACAAGCGCCTTTTGGAGAATTGAAAGAAAAAGAATTCGGTTCAGGGTTTGGATATGAAATGCCAGTAGTTGGGCACATCAAATCACTGCTGAAATATCGTGGATTGTTGGTTTCATGTTCCAAAATCATAACCACGTTATCACCAGAATATAAGGCTGTTGCAATACTTTCTTCCACTCTTTTTTCAGAAGATTCATCTACCAATAATCGGTCTATTACAATTTCAATATCGTGGGTTTTATAACGGTCAAGTCGCATTCCCTTTGTAATTTCCTTAAGTTCCCCATCAACCCTTACGCGAACAAAACCTTGCTTTGAAATTTGTTCAAAAAGCTCTCTGTAATGCCCTTTTCTCGATTTAACGACAGGTGCCAGAATCACTATTTTTTTGTGGTCAAATTCCTTTAAAATAAGTTCTTTTATTTGCTCATCAGTGTAACTTACCATTTTTTCATTGGTATTGTAAGAATAAGCATCAGCAGCGCGCGCATAAAGCAAACGTAAAAAATCGTAAATTTCCGTAATGGTTCCCACGGTAGAGCGTGGACTTTTATTGGTTGTTTTTTGTTCAATGGAAATAACAGGCGAAAGTCCGTCAATTTTATCTACATCGGGCCTTTCCAAACCTCCTAAAAACTGTCTTGCATACGCTGAAAAAGTTTCAATATAACGGCGTTGGCCTTCAGCATAAATGGTGTCAAAAGCCAATGACGATTTTCCACTTCCGCTTAAACCGGTGATAACTACCAATTTTTCTCTGGGAATGCGAACATCAATATTTTTTAAATTATGGACACGTGCGCCCAAAATTTCAATATATTCTGTGTGTTTTGTCATGGATTTTTAAGAAAGATGCAAAGTTAAAAAATTGTAGCTACAATTTTGGTATTCAGTTTCATCTTTATTTTGAAATTAGTATATTGCGTTAAAATTTAGAGTTTGTGGATTGGATAATTTCTTTACGTCATTTTTTTGAAAAACGAGGATTTGCAGTATCTTCAAGATTTGCAGATAAATTGGGGATGGATGTGTCTAATGTACGCTTGTTTTTTATATATATATCTTTTGTAACCATGGGTTTTTCATTCGGAATTTATTTAACGCTTGCATTTTTATTGCGTTTAAAAGATATGATTTACACCAAACGGAAATCGGTATTTGATTTATAAAAGCTTATCAAATTTGAGCAAAATTTCACACTTCAATTGTTCTGTTAAATCGTTGTTTTAATAGGAGTATCTTGTTTTATTGTTATTTTGAATGGATATATAATCAATCCGAAACCAGCAACGGCATTAACTAAGGATTCTAATTTAATTGTGCAGGGCAGACCTAATCAAATTAAAAAATTTATAAAATAGTATAAGGCTCATTTTTAATTACTTAGAAAAAAAATAATAATTTTAAAGTTTAAAGTTTGTTGTAACCTCATTTTTTTACCATATTGCATCAATTTTATGATTAAACCAATACATATGGATAAAAAGAAGCTTTCTTTATTACTTTTAATAGAATCTTTTGTTACTACTGCGGAAGAAAAGAGAATTGAGAAAAGTAATAGTAACCCAAAAATAGTTCCATTTGGGTCAAATCATACCTCAAACTATTTCAGATGTCAATTGGAGACGATTATCAACAGCCAAAATAAATTCAACAAATACAGAGAAAATAAAAATTATAATACTTCAATTGAAAATTTTCAAAAAATAACAAATAGGATCGATAATTTGTTAAATGAGATTAATCTTTATTCAAATCACCAAAATAAGGTGAGCCAACCAATTTAATTTAAAAAATAATATGACACAAAAAGTAGAGTCATGGGGCACTCGTATGGGATTAATCTTAGCTATGGCAGGAAATGCAGTAGGTTTGGGTAATTTTTTAAGATTTCCTGTACAAGCAGTACAAAATGGTGGAGGAGCATTTATTATTCCTTATTTAATAAGTTTTTTGTTGATGGGAATTCCATTGTTGTTTATTGAATGGTCAACAGGAAGATATGGAGGTAAATTTGGAAATCACAGTACGCCATATATATTCGATTCAATGACCAAAGGTAGAGCCTGGAAGTACATTGGCGTATTTGGAATCTTTACAAATATTGCAGTCGCATCTTATTATTGTTATATTGAGTCTTGGACAATGTCTTATGTTTATCATTCATTAATAGGAACTTTTGAAGGAATGAGCCAAAGTCAGGTTGCAGGTTTTTTTAACACTTATGTAGATGTTGCATCTTCTTCAACTGGAATACCTTATGAATCTGTTGTATTTTATATCGTAGTATTATTATTAAATACCTTTATATTATCAAAAGGTTTAGGAGGCATTGAAAAAGTTGCAAAAATTGGGATGCCTCTGCTTATATTATTTGGAATTATTTTGGCAATTAGAGGATTGAGTTTAGGTACTTCTGGAGCTTCTGAACTGTTTCCTAATGCAAATGCTTGGGATGGATTAAATTTTTTGTGGACCCCGCAATTTGATTCCCTCTCAAATCCGAAAGTCTGGCTAGCTGCGGCAGGTCAAATATTTTTTACTTTATCGGTAGGGATGGGGACAATCCATTGTTATGCTGCCTATATTAAACCAAAAGATGATATTGCCTTAAATGCGGCTTCTGCTGGCTTTATGAATGAGTTTGTGGAAGTTGTGTTGGGTAGTTCAATCGTTATTCCAATTGCAGCCGGTTACTTAGGGTTAGATTGGGTGCTTGAAAATGCAAGTTTTGGAATGGCTTTTCAAACTATGCCTTATTTGTTTCAACAATGGGGCACAATTTTAGCTGCATTGGCTGGCTTGTTTTGGTTTGGATTATTATTTTTTGCAGGAATAACTTCTTCATTAGCAATGGGAACACCTTGGGTGAGTTTTATGAAAGATGAGTTTAGATGGTCAAATAATAAAAGTGCGTGGTCATTTGGTTTAATAATCTTAATTGTAGGTTTGCCTACGGTAGTATTTTATCAGCAAGGTGTTTTTGATGAATATGATTATTGGGGAGGTACTGTTGGTTTAGTTACATTTGCATTGTTTGAAACTATTATATTTTCATGGATATTTGGGATAGATAAAGGTTGGAGAGAAATTAATTTAGGGGCAGATATTAAAATTCCTTTGATTTATAAATTTATAATTAAATACATTACCCCATTAATGTTGTTATTTGTGTTTCTTGGAGCTATATTTACACCTCAAGGAAATGATTGGACCGGTAATTTTAGCAGTTTATTTAGTGGAAATGGCTGGATTCTAGATAATGGTTCAATTATTAAACAAATTACTCATGCTGGAATTAAAGAGAAAATAGCATTGACTACTGACATTAATTTAATAGCGGCGTTAAATGATAAAATATTTTATGCTAATTTAGCGAGAATTATACTTTTATCGCTATTTGCATATATAGGTTTTATGGTATATTATGCATTTTTAAAACGAAAAAAAGAAGGGAGGACAACATTATGAATACAGCAGCATTAATAACAATGATACTAACACAAGGAATTGTGACGGCAATAACAGGATACTTTTTTTATAGAGTTTTAACAACACCACCTAAAGAAGAACCTGATTCATATAGTGAAAATGATGATGTGGAAGTGAGACAACACGACTAACATATAATATAATATGAATAAATTAAAACCCCATTTCAGCTACAATAAAAGCCAAAGAAATGGGATTTTCTTTTTGCATTCTGAAGAAGTACCTTCCTTAAACATACCTTTATGTAACTCTACCTATAGAGACCAATTTTAAATTGGAAAATACATGCAATAAATATTTTTATTATACAAATATATTTTTATATATGAATATATATTTGTATATTTGATTCATTGAAAATGCATTCTTTCAATTTTTTAAAAGAAAACCCCACCGTATTTAACCTCTTACCCCTGTATTTAACCCTCCATTACCCCCTGTATTTAACCTCATAAATAGTTTAGCACCCCAGATTATAATTTTGTATGAATTTCGTTTTAGGTATTTTATTATTTTAATAAGTATTTAATAAAGGATTGTAATTCTATATAAAATAATGAGAAATTAATTATTAACTTAAATAACATTTATTATGAAAAAATTAGACTTTTTAAAAATTGGAATTGGACTATTTCTAAGTCTTGTAATCTTTTCTTGTAGTAAAGATGATGCAAGCTTAATAGTACCAGAACAACTTGCAAAACAAGATGTTGTGTTTGATGTAAATAATTTTTTGCTGAATGATGTATCTTCTAAAGGTATATTTAGCGCAAAATCTAATGACAGAACTGAACTGCCTGATTGTTTAGATTTGGATCCATCCTATGTAGATATAACATTATTAGGATCAGATGCAGTTTCAATAACCTATAAGTTAAACTTAGTGACGCTTAATAATAAAACTGAGACTGAGGTTATTAAATTAACTCCAGGAGATTATATAATAACTGATTTTGTTGTAAAAGCGGCAGATGATACAGTGCTATGGGCTTCACCTGCAGAAGGCAGTTATTATGAACTTCTTTGGGATTTAACAGGAGTTGATCTTCAGTTTACAGTACCTAAATTTGACAAGATTAAAGTATCAATTGATGTACTTTGTTATAGACCGTATGACTATGAAAAATTTGGATTTGTATGGTTTAAATATGCTGTAACAGAAATTCATACAGTGTGTTTCTATGGAGATGTATGTACTAAATTCTTTGAAGACTGGCATCAAGGAACTGTTGGAAATCCTTATTTAGGACAAGCTTTTAATGGTTACGATTTCCCAGCTATTTTTAAAGTTGTTGTTAAAAATGGAGAAGTTGTTGTAAATGATCCTGATAAAAATAGCAATGCTTCTTATTTTGGTATAGGAAGTCCACTTTGTATAGAGTATCCAGACCAAGTTGATGTAGAGGAAACTTTTACATTTGAACTTTGGTTAGCTATGCCAGATGGTACATATAAGCTAGTATATACAGGAAGCTTTAATGATTCTGCAATGTCAACAAATCTTGGAACTGCAAATGGATTTGGTGGAAAAGATGGTATATTTGATTTTGTAGTAGGTAATTGTTCTCATGATGGAAATGATGCTAATTTGGAATTACCAGCATACTTGCCAATTCCTATTAGTGCTAATATGCATGCTTCTTTTGGACCACAAGGGTTTGACCTTTATGAATTTTATATGACATTCAGTAATTATAATCCAGGATCAATTCCAGGTTTATTTGAAGAAACAACCTACAGAGCACTTTGTGGGGAAGAGGAAGTAAAGATTATTGTGCCAGGTGATTATTTTGTTGAATTCTATTCATCATTAGATTATTTAGATGCTAACACTTTAATTCCAGCACCATACAATGCATATCCTTGGGGTTCAATGAATTACCTTGCTA
>JBAZGP010000105.1:0-9919 GCA_041652835.1 Lutibacter sp.
TAGACCAACTCATCGCTACAAAAGAAGTTCCTGTTCATCCTCCTAATCCGGCACCAGCTGCATTAGAAGTAGCCAAGCGAACATTGGCAAGAGCAGGTTATGATTTTGATGAGATTGTTCGGCTTTCTAACTAATACCATGTAAACACCCAACATCAGGCATAAAAAAAGGGAGTCATTTTTGACTCCCTAAATAAAAGTTATTCTTTTGTTTTGATGACTCTCACTTTCCATTCTTCAGGACCTTTGTCAATATATTCCCATTTAAAAGGGTCTTCGCTTTCTGCTTCCATTTGATAATAAAGAGGCAATGGATCATGGTCGTTGATAAATTCAAAAGCTTCACCCGGTTTTATGTCGGCAAAGGCTTTGTAAAACATTTCATGACGTTCTGCTGGTGGAAAAGGTCGTAAGTCAAATTCATTAACCACTGAAAATCCATCATCTCCTAAACCGCTTTTTACTTTTTTAGTGATGTGAACAACACATTCATTAGGCTCTTGCTTTTTGAATATCCAGGAATGTTGTCCTTCAAATTTATTTACAAAAATGGCATGAATTTCTTTTGGATTTTCCTCGGCAATAATTTCCATGACATCGCCTTCCTCCATCATACCATAACGATGAAATACAATTTGTTTCCACTCTTTTTTATCTGCTTTACGAAGGTCAAGCAAAGTTGATATTTCAGTAAATTCTCTACCCTGAGAAGCCTCAGTACGCGTAACTCTAACCTTCCACTCTCTCCCACCACGATTGAGATATTCCCATCCAACCACATCTCCATAAATTGAACGAAACTCATAATAGAGAGGAATAGGATCGTGGTCATTGATAAAGATAAAACTATTATCAACAGGCAATTCCTTGAAGATTTGTATTAGTTTTTTATGTCTTTCAATTGGAATAAGCACTCTCATATCCAATTCTTCTGTCTGTATTTTATAATCCATTATAATTTAATTTAAGTTAAAAAAGATGCTTTTGTCTTTATTTGTTAGTAACTGCAATATTACTAATTTAAATTGAAAGAAATTTGCTATTAAGAGAAATTTCAGCATTTTTCAGACTTACATTTATAGCCTATTGGTCAATCAGATTACAATTAAAAAATTCTCGGAATTAGTACTTTTACTAAACCTATACAGAAAATTATCTAATATTGATAGCGTACTGTTGCTGTTAAACTCCACAATCCCAAAAACAAAACTGAGCCAAAAAAATTTATTTGTCTTTATAAATTGAAGGAAATACATTAACAAAAGAACAAAGACATAATGTTTTCCATCCTATTTTAAAATTTAATTATTTTTCTATACCTTGTTCTCCAAATTTAAAACACACTGACCTATAATGGAAATACTTGGCATTGATGTTGGCGGAACAGGCATAAAAGCCGCAATAGTAAATATTGAAACCGGTAAAATAATTTCAGAAAGAAGAAGAATATCAACTCCTAAACCCGCCACACCGGAAGCTGTCGCTAAAATTATTAATAGGTTTATAAAACACTTTAAATGGAAAGGCTCTGTTGGCTGTGGGTTTCCAACACCTTTAGCTCATGGAAAATGTTTAACTGGTGGAAATTTACACGAAGATTGGAAAGGGATGCATGTGGATGAATTTTTTAAAAAAGCAACAGGCAATGAATTTTTTGTGGTTAATGATGCCGATGCAGCAGGAATTGCTGAAATAAGCTTTGGCGCCGGAAAAGATATAAAAGGCGTTGTGATCATGATTACCATTGGGACAGGAATTGGCTCGGCCATGTTTTTAGACGGAAAATTATTGCCCAATACAGAACTTGGACATTTAATGAATAGACATGGAGACAGCTTTGAGAGTTATGCAGCAGATTCTGCCCGTAAAAGAGATAAATTAAGTCAGAAAAAATGGGGAAAAAGATTACATAAATATTTTGATCACCTAAACTTTATATTTTCTCCCGACCTGTTTATCATTGGTGGCGGCGCCAGTAAAAACCTTGACAAATTCAGTTACAAAATTGATATATCAACTCCAATTGTATCTGCCCAATCGGAAAATGATGCAGGAATTATTGGAGCTGCAATGGCCGCTAAATTTGAAATTAAATAAAGCGTTTTTAATAATGTTCTTTATAAACATTAACCATAATTACCGTAAATTTGATTGCCCTGAAATTTAAGCTGACATTACCCATTTTATATTCAGAAAATTAAATGAATTTCGACGACTTCAAAAATAACGTTTCAAAACTGTCGGCTACTGCTCTTGGCGGATTGGAGGCGCAATTTAAATTAGCGCCAAAATTCAGGCAAAAATATACCCAAGAACTTATTGATGCCCAAAACCCGAAAAAAGCTGCAGTTTTAGCTCTTTTTTATCCAAATTTCCAAAGAGAAACCTCCTTTTTATTAACCTTGCGTGCAGCTTATAAAGGAATACACGCGTCACAAATAAGTTTCCCCGGAGGGAAATTCGACAGTTCCGACGAATCTCTCGAAAATACTGCATTGCGTGAAGCACATGAAGAAGTTGGTATTCAGCCTTATGATGTGCGTATTTTTAAACAAATGACCGATGTTTTTATTCCTCCAAGCAATTTTATGGTAACTCCGTTTTTAGGGTTGTTGGACTATACGCCCACCCTAACAAAAAATATAGAAGTGGAAGAAAATATATTGGTATTGCTCGAAGATTTATTAAGTGATAATGCATTCTCAAGCGCAATTTTATCAACATCTTATGCCAAAAATATGGAAGTTCCCTGTTTTATGCTTAATAATCATATTGTTTGGGGAGCAACTGCCATGATGTTAAATGAAATCAAAGAATTATTAAAAGAAACTTAATTTATTTTATTAAATTTGTAATTCATAAAAAAAATCTTACCAATTAATGCCCATATTTAAAAGAAATCCCTTTGGTCATATTTTATTTGTAAAAAGGTGGCTTGTCAGACTTATTGGTGTTGTTTCTCACGGACGGTATAGGCGCTTCAACAAACTTCAAATCGAGGGTTCTGAAATCATTAGAGATCTTCCAGAAACCAATGTATTGTTTGTTTCCAATCACCAAACTTATTTTGCCGATGTTGCTGCGATGTATCACGTTTTTAATGCCTCATTAAAAGGAAGGGTGGATTCTTTAAAAAATATTGGCTATATCTGGAATCCAAAGTTGAATATGTACTATGTGGCCGCATCAGAGACTATGAAATCGGGTTTGTTGCCAAAAATATTCGCTTATGGTGGCTCAATTTCTATAGACAGAACTTGGAGAGAAAAAGGCCAAGATATAAACAGACAAGTAAAAATGTCGGATGTCAGCAATATTAAGAAAGCATTAGATGATGGCTGGGTAATTACATTTCCGCAAGGCACCACAAAACCTTTCAAACCGATCAGACGCGGTACCGCACACATTATAAAAACGTGTAAACCCATAGTTATTCCTATTGTTATCGATGGTTTTAGAAGAGCCTACGATAAAAAAGGATTGCTTATAAAAAAGAGAGATGTATTGCAGTCCATGGTAATTAAGAAACCACTCGACATTGATTATGAAAATGAGACATCTGAAGAAATTATAAAAAAAATTGAATACGCAATTGAACAGCATCCTTCATTCTTAAAAGTTATTTCGGTTGAAGAATATAAAAAACAGGAAGAAGAATTGGACAAACAAAGAACATTTTGGGATATATATTAAAAAAATGCAGTTTTCAAAAAAAATGAAAACTGCATTTTTTTAATAACAATATTTTTTATGCCAATTAATTTAACCAAGCATTTAACATCCACACTGTTTTTTCTTGTTCTGAGATAAAATCACTCATCATTGCGTTAGTACCTTCATCGTTTGCTTCGGCAGATTTATTTAGAATCCCTCTTTCCAGCAGTAAAAGTTCGGTTAAGGCATTTACCACCAACTGAACGCCTTCCACATCTTTCGTAATATTTTTTCCTGTCGCAATTTTAGACAATTTCACATAATCCTCAAAGGTATGTAATGGCGTTTCACCCAAGGTTAAAATACGCTCAGCAATCAAATCTATTTTAACTTGCGAATCCATATAAAATTCTTCAAATTTTACGTGCAATTCAAAAAACGACTTCCCTTTAATATTCCAATGCAAACCTCTTAAATTTTGATAATACACTTGAAAATTTGCCAATAAAACATTTAGACTTTCGGTTAAGTTTTTAGTTTTTTCTTTGTTCAATCCAATACTTGTAATGTTCATATCTTTAATTTTTATATTTATTAAAATTTTTACACTACGAATTTAATCAAAAATAAACAGAGATAATCATAATAAACATTGATAATTTTAATATCTTTATCATAAATATTTATAGTTATGACGATAACACAATTAAAATATGTTTTGGCTGTGGCCGAACACAAAAATTTCACAGTGGCTTCCAAACATTGTTTTGTTACTCAACCTACATTGAGTATGCAAATTCAAAAGCTTGAAGAGGAGTTTAATACACAAATTTTCAACAGAAATAAAAAACCCCTTCAACTTACCGAAGTAGGTAAAAAAATTATTGAGCAGGCTAAAATTATTGTCAATGAAAGCAACCGCATTAACGACATTATTGATCAGCAAAAGGGATTTATTGGGGGCGATTTTAAGTTGGGAATTATTCCTACAGTAATGCCTACGCTTCTGCCGTTGTTTTTAAAAACATTTATTAAAAAATACCCAAAAGTAAATTTAAAAATTGAAGAAATTACCACTGAAGAAATCATAAAAAAATTGACCGATGGTCATATAGATGTTGCCATTGCAGCCACGCCATTAGAAAATGACCAAATTAAGGAGCGCGTTTTATATTATGAACCTTTCGTTGGATTTGTACCTGCTGAACATCGCCTATTTAAAAACAAAACAATTAATGTGGAAGATTTACAAATTGAAGATATTTTATTGCTGGAAGACGGGCATTGTTTCAAAGAAAACATTATTAATTTATGCGGTGCTGTTGCACCTAAAAATCAGCGTTTTCAAATTGAAAGTGGCAGTTTTGATACCTTAATTAAATTATCTAAGGAAGATTTGGGAATGACTTTACTACCTTATTTGCAAACTTTAGATTTGTCCGCTGAAGACACTAAGTATCTACGGGCATTTAATGCGCCGGTGCCAGCGAGAGAAATAAGCCTTATTTACCATAAGTCCCAAAAAAATACAATTAATTGATACACTTAAAAACTTGATAGATAGCGTAATAAGAGGCATTATTGCCTTTAGCGACGTAAAAATAATAAGTCCGTTACAACAAAAAAAAGGAGCTTAAAAGCTCCTTTCTCTATTTTCTACTAAAACTAAACAATTTTGAAGTTCCGGTTTGTTTAAGGTGAACTCCTTTAACCAATAGTACAACTCCTTTATCTCATAAGGCAGTAATCTGTTTACTGCTTTCTCCAATTCCTTTTTAAATAATTCTTTATTAAAACTGACTTTTTCGAGTATGGTTTTTGTATACTCAAACATTGCTCTTGCCATAAATTAATAATTTTTAGTTGCTAAATTAAGAACGTAGTATTCTGATAATTATTGTATAAATATACCTATTAAATTTGAATTAAAAAATTCTTGTTGAGTATATTTATTTCAATGAATTAAAGGTTATTTACTTTTTCAATTAAATTGGATGCTGCTTCTTCCAATTCTAAATTAATACCTTTAAAATAAGTTTTTTTGTCTTCAATTTTCTTAGCATTAACTTTCTCAATTAAAACATCAAATGATTCAATTGCTTCGTCTATTATTGCTTCTGTCGCTTTTGAATCTGCTTTTGGATGGTACATTTCCCAAGTATAACATGCTTCAATTATATCCCCCAGTACGTAATTAATGTCCTTTTTTAAATTTTTAATACTTGCCATAAAGTTTTTATTGGTTTATTTAAGCTACAAATTTACAAGAAATTGAATTGTTATTGCATCATAATTCAAAATATTCTTAATTTTTAACATAATTTTTTAATTTTTACTCGATAATTCCTTATCTTTTCAAAGTTTCTTAAGCTTTTGTAACGCAATTTCTATATGCTTTTCTGCATTAAACTGACTGTTAAATACATATTTAACAATACCCTTTTTATCAATAATATAGGTAACGCGACCCGGTAAAATAAAGAAGAGGCTTTTAGGTACGCCAAACAGTTTGCGCACATCATTTTTAGTGTCGGCCAGCAATATTAAGGGCAAATTATATTTTTGTTCAAACTTTTTGTGTGATTCAACGCTGTCGGCACTTATTCCTATAACCAACGTTTCTAAATCTGAAAACAATTCAAAATCATCCCTAAATTTACATGCTTCTTTTGTACATCCCGGCGTATCATCTTTAGGATAAAAATAAATAACCATTGGTTTCCCAATAGCATTGTTTACATCAAAAACTTTTCCGTTCTGATCCATTAAGTTAAATGAAGGCACAATATCGCCTACTTCAATTTTTTTCATTTGCGCTTCGTTATTTTTACAATTGACAATCAAAGTACTGGCAAAAACAACAAAAAATAAAACTGTTATTTTCATCATAAATTTTTAAACAAATATCAATTAAAAATATTGATTTATGTAAATTTGTAGCATGAAAATATTTATAGAAAAATTACCCAAAGCTGAATTGCATTTACACATTGAAGGTTCTTTTGAGCCTGAACTGATGTTTAAAATTGCACAAAGAAATAACATTGACATTCCCTATAATTCTGTTGAAGAGATTGAAGAAGCTTATAAATTCAATTGTTTACAGGATTTTCTAAATATTTACTATCAAGGCGCCGGAGTTTTAATTACGGAACAGGATTTTTACGATTTAACCTATAGTTATCTGCAAAAATGTGCCGATCAAAATGTGCGTCATACTGAAATTATGTTCGACCCACAAACGCATACCAAGCGCGGCGTTGCTTTTGAAACGGTGATTAACGGAATTTCGAAAGCCTGTGACGATGCAAAAATAAAATTAGGTGTTTCATCTTTCCTGATTATGAGCTATTTGCGTCATTTAAGCGAAGAAGATGCTTTTGAAACTATTAAACAGTCGCTTCCTTTTAAATCCAAAATTAAAGCTGTTGGTTTGGATTCTTCTGAAAAAGGAAATCCGCCTTCAAAATTTAAAAACGTATTTAAGGCCTCAGTGAATGAAGGTTATATTCCTGTGGCGCATGCTGGTGAAGAAGGCTCTTCAGCTTATGTTTGGGAAGCTATTGATATTTTGGGCATCAAACGTATTGACCACGGAAACAACGCCCTTCAGGATGAAAATTTAGTAAATGAAATTATCAAGCGTGATCTGGCATTAACGGTTTGCCCACTTTCAAATACCGCGTTGCAGGTGGTTGACGATTTAAAAAATCATCCACTTAAAAAAATGATGGATTTGGGAATAAAAGTCACTGTAAATTCTGATGACCCGGCCTATTTTGGCGGACAGGTAAATAAAAATTATATTGAAATTCAGAAGGCCCTAAATCTTTCTAAATCCGATCTTTACCAATTGGCTAAAAATTCATTTCAATATTCTTTGTTGGATGAAAATGCAAAACAGCACTATTTAAATGAACTGGAAGTATATTATAACAACAATAACTAATTTTTAACTTCGTTATGAAATTAAATAATTTTATCTTATGAACAAAATAACAATGGCTGCGATTGCCATACTTTTTATAACATCAAATATTTTTAGTCAAACCAATAATAAATTTATTGATTCAGGCTCCGTAAAAAATCAGTTCGACTATCTTTTAGATGCCTCAAATAATTATCAGGATTATAAAGTAATCAAAGCTACCTGGTTGCTTAAATTAAAATCAAATGTCATAGATTCCCTGTCTGTTTCAAAAATAAAGATTTCAGACAATTCAGATATATTGAACTCCCAAAAGCAACTTATAGACAGTTTACAAACCAAATTAACTGCTTCGGAAACTGTTGTTTCCGACTTAAAAGCTGAAAAGGAAAGTATTTCCCTATTTGGCATTCAATTTGAAAAAACGGTGTTTAAAACATTGTTTTTCTTAATTGTTTTTGGATTAATTCTTGCACTTTTATTTTTCATCACTAAATTTAAACAAAGCAACAGCATAACCACACAAAGCAAACTGGCGCTAAAACAGGCAGAAGAAGAATTTGGAATTTATAGAGAAAAAGCTTTAGAACGAGAACAGAAAGCAATGCGCAGATTACAAGATGAATTGAATAAAAATAAAAAAGAATAATAAATCTATCCATAAATCATTTATATTTGATTAGTTGAAAACATCATCATAAAAAAATAGCTAAATAGGCTATATTTATTATTAATGCTAAAAAAAATGAAAAAATGAAAAAAAACATGGGTTCCACTGATAAATTGATCCGCGTTATACTTGCCATTGCAATTGCAGTTTTATATTATTTGGGTAAAATTGAAGGCACGCTTGCTATAGTTCTTATGGCTATTGCAGTGATTTTATTACTTACAAGCTTGGTGAGTTTTTGTCCGATTTATGCCATTTTTGGAATAAATTCCTGCAAAAGAAAAGCTAAATAAATATTTTGGATTGTTGGTATATTAGAATTTTAACTTTCAAACTTTTCACATCTCACAATTCACATAACACGTCTAATATCCAACTTTCTACTCTCCACAATAGGTTACAAAGTTTCTTGGTGTTTCATAAAGCGTTATGGAAAGTTCCAGATTTTTCTCAATTTTTGGGCGCAGTTTATTCCAGATTACCACGGAGATATTTTCGGCAGTTGGATTTAGCGTTTTGAATTCTGAAACTTCTTCATTTAAATTTTTATGGTCAAATTTATCTTCTATTTCCGTTTCAATTAAACTTTTTAAAACTTTCATATCCATCACAAAACCAGTTTCCGGATGAATTTCTCCCTTCACGGAAACAATCAGTTCATAATTATGTCCGTGATAATTTGGGTTGGCACATTTGCCAAATACCGTAGCATTCCGGGCATCAGTCCATTCCGCATTATACAATCGGTGCGCTGCATTAAAATGTGCTTTTCTGTTAACGGTAACTTTCATTTGTTTTCTTGTTTATGACTAATGATTAATAAAACTGTAATATTTGTCGAAGATAATTTTAAACCATTCCGTATAAATTTCTGGATGAATTTTTATATCCTTTTTTACTTCCTCTAAAGTTGCCCATTTAAAACTTTCAACCTCTTCCCTATTCAAAATTGGGTTTTCATTATAATAACCAATCATAATATGATCCAACTCATGCTCTGTTAAACCATTGTCAAACGGTGCTTTATAAATAAACCAGGTAACTTCTTTTAGATCGCATTCAAAACCCATTTCTTCCTTCAAACGTCTTTTGCCGGCTTCTACATTCTCTTCCCCATCGCGCTGATGGCTGCAACATGTATTCGCCCACAATAAAGGCGAATGGTATTTGCTCGCCGCCCGTTGTTGCAGCAGTAATTCATTTTTGGCATTAAACACAAATACGGAAAACGCCCTATGAAGCACCGCTTTTTCATGTGCCTCCATTTTTGGCATTAATCCAATTTGCTCATCCTTTTCGTTCACCAATATTACTTGTTCTTCTTGCATATCTTCTATTAATTATTGCAAATTTACACTTTTTACGGGTTTAATAAAATAAAATAAATTAAATATAATGTACTGTAATTCAATTATTTAGACATAATTCATCAAAACTAGTAAAATTTTAACAAATAAATGTTACAACATATAAAGTTATGACATATTTTTGTAATTGATTTAATAACAATAAAAAAATAATCACATGGAAAATTTAAGTATCGTACAATCCAACTGGAATATCGACTCCGCACATACCTCTATTCGCTTTACCATAGATCATATGGTTATTTCTGAAGTTGAGGGGTTATTTTCCACTTTTGAAGGTGCTGTAATTACTACAAAAAAC
>JBAZGP010000106.1:0-3019 GCA_041652835.1 Lutibacter sp.
AACTACAGCAATAACCGGCTTTGGCATAAAGCGAATTAACCGCTGAACCTCTAATATATTTAATCGATGGTAGCCATCTTCACCCACATAACCCTGATGACCACGTGCTTTTTGATCGCCTCCGCTGCAAAAGGAATAAACACCGTCTTTTGTTGATGGGCCTTCTGCCGAAAGTAAAATCACGCCTATTGATGTATCTTCCTGAGCATCATAAAAGGCATCATACAATTCCTTTGTGGTTTTAGGTCGAAACGCATTTCTCACATTTGGCCTGTTAAACGCAATTCGGGCTACGCCATTGGATTTTTTATAAGTGATATCTTCAAATTTTTTGACTATTTTCCATTTAATTTCTTTCATCACGACTTAAATTGAAGGGTAAAAATAAATCTTTTTAATGGTTTAAAAAATTATAAATTAAAACTTATAGACACTTAATTTGAAACTAACGCTGAATGATTTAATTTTTTCGTACATTTATTTTCGGCTTTTAAAAAAATGTTTAAATTTATCGCATGAGATTTTTACAAATTAAAAAAATAGGTTTCTTTGGACTGGCATTACTAATTTCAGGTGCTGTTTATTCCCAAAGCACTACATTAAAAAAATTCAATTCAAAGGAATTAAATGGCGATCGCTATCTTAAAATTTATGTTCCGCCAAGTTACAGCAGCGATTCCAAGAAATTGTATCCGCTTGCTGTTGTGCTGGATGCCGAATATTTATTTGATGTTTATGTTGGAAATTCGATCTTATTTTCAACTATGGAAAAAGCTCCCGAGCAAATTGTTGTTGGCATCAATCAAAATCAGTACAATGAGCGCTATAAGGATTGTGCCTATTCCAAAGAAAACAGTTTGCCAACGGCAGATAGTGAGGCATTTTACCGGTTTATTAGAGGTGAATTAGTGGATTATTTTGAAGAAAATTACTTAATTTCACCTTTTAAAATCATTGTTGGAAATACGCTATCAGCAAATTTTATCAATTATTTTTTACTGGAAGCTGACCCCGGTTTTAACGCATTTGTTGCTATAAATCCGTATTATGCTCCTGATATGCCCTTACTATTGCAGCAAAAAATTCCATCTTTAAAAAATGAAAGCAGGTATTATTATTTGTCAAACGGCAGCTACAATCCTGAAAATTTGAAAATTCCTATAAATACCACAAATTCACTATTGGAAACCGCCAATAACCCAAAATTTAAGTATCGCTATGAATTCTTCGAAAAAGGCAATAACGTTACATCCATAGGGCAATCCATACCAAGTGCTTTTGCTTTTATTTTTGATATGTATTCCCCAATTTCAAAAGAAGAATTTGAAAAAAACATAAAAGACTTATCTCCTCCAGATGCCATTGCGTACTTAGAAAATAAATATGTTGAAATTGAATATTTATTCGGAAGCAATCTAAAAATAAGAGAAAGTGATATTTTCGCCATAGAACCTATTATTTTAGATAAAGAAAATGGAGATTATTTGAAGAATTTTGGCGAAATGATTAACAAACTGTATAAAGAATCTCCCATTGGGAATTATTATATTGGGCGCTATTATGAAATTGGAGGTAAATATAAACAAGCGTTATCCTCTTACAAAAGTGGCTATATGAAATTGCCTGAAGGAGACCCAAATGCCGATGGTTATTATGAAAATATTGAAAGAGTTCTTAAAAAGCAAGATGGAACCTATATTGAACCAAACACTAAAAATTAAACCATAATATGAAACAAATTTTTCTTTCAGTAGCTTTATTTGCTATTACAACGCTCTTTTATGCTCAGGAAAATGCAATTAAAAAAGTCAATATTCCAAGTGAACAATCCTACCAATTTACACCAATTATTGATATTGAAGCCACAGCGGTAAAAAATCAGGGAAATACCGGAACCTGCTGGAGTTTCTCCGCTTCTTCTTTTTTTGAATCTGAAATTTACAGAAATACAGGGGAATTCATTGACATTTCTGAAATGTTTACGGTTCGCAATACATATCCTGTAAAAGCAGAGAATTATGTAATGAGACAAGGTACCGCGCAATTTGATGAAGGTGGTTTGGCTCATGATGTGCTAAATTCAGTAAAAATAAATGGTTTGGTTCCTGAAAGTGCCTATTCCGGATTGCTGAATAATGCTGAAAATCACGATCACTCAAAGATTGTTCCCGAAATAAGAGTTGTTTTGGACACTTACCTTAAAAACGATAAAAAAACCACAGCAAGAAACTGGAAGGTAGCAACGGATTCCATTTTAGATGCAGAACTTGGTAAAACTCCTAAAGATTTCATATACAATAATGTGCTCTATACCCCTATTTCATTTTTGGAAATGACCAAATTGAACACCTCAAACTATGTTACGCTAACTTCCTTTTTAAATCAGCCATTTTATACCACGTTTATTTTAAATATTCCCGATAACTTTTCTAACGGTACTTTTTACAATATTCCTTTGGATGAATTGGTTACCATAACCGATAATGCACTTAAAAATGGTTATACTTTAGCCTTGGATTGCGATGTTTCTGAAAAAACATTTTCACAAAAATTCGGTGTTGCCGTTGAACCAAAAAATAGTGGAGAATATGAAAAAGCAATGAATTATATTGTGGAAGAAACGAGAATAACTCCTGAATTCAGACAACAAGAATTTGAGAATTTCAATACCACCGATGACCATTTAATGCATATTGTGGGTTTGGTTAAAGACCAAAACGGTACTGAATACTATAAGGTGAAGAACTCTTGGGGAACAACTGGAGATCGCATTGGCAATGGAGGTTATGTGTATATGAGCAAAGCTTTTTTTAGGCTAAAAACCATTTCGGTAATGGTGAATAAAGAGGCGTTGAGTGGAAAAAGTTGAAAGTTGAAAGTATTAAAGTTCAAAGCCGAAAGCTTAAAGCTGAAGGCTGAAGGCCAATGTCATTAAGTTAAGCTTATATGTCATTTTTTTGTCCTTCCGAGGTACGAGGAATCTCATAATGCTGTGCTAGTTTGTTGCGATTCCTCCTTT
>JBAZGP010000106.1:3029-9914 GCA_041652835.1 Lutibacter sp.
TAACTTAATGACATTGGGCTGAAGGCTGTAGATAAAATTAACCTATTTTGTTAATAGTCGCTATTTACTTACAACTATAAAATTGGCTAATTGCTTAATTAGCCAATTTTATTCCTTCCTCAGAAATGGTGATTAATTTTTGTCGGAACAATCCACCAACCGCGTTTTTAAACGCTTTTTTACTCATTCCCAATTGGTATTTGATTTCCTCTGGAGCAGTTTTATCGGTTAAAGGCAAAAAACCATCATTTTCTTTCAACATCTTCAATAATTTAATTTCATAGCTTACAATAGTTTGCTTAAAACCAATAGGTTGCAAACTTACGTCGAGCTTTTCGTCGTCTCTTATTTTTTTAATGTAGCCTGTGAGTTGCTGACCTTCTTGAATTTTTTGAAAAAGCTCATTTTTATAAAGCAATCCTTCAAATTCCTGATTTACCAAAACGGTAAAACCCAATGCTGTGTTCCGTACCACCAATAAATCTACCTTATCTCCTATTTTCAAATCTTCCATGATTTATGCTTTTAAATTATTGAAATATGCTTTTAATATGTTGTCATTTTCTAATCTCGGGGTGAATATTTCCAATACTTTAGGAAGATTGGATTCCTTATAAAAGTTAGAAAGTTGTTCTTGTAGTTCCGCTTCATCTTTTGCTTTATGGTACTCAAAATGATACATTTTACACAAATGTTCCGCGGTTAAATGGTGGGGTGTTTCAAAATAATCCAACGCATCCGATTGTTTAGGACCCGGAATAAATCTAAAAATACCGCCTCCACCGTTATTAATTAAAATAATCCTGAAATTTTTTGGGATGTAATTATTCCACAAGGCATTGCTATCGTAAAAAAAGCTGATATCGCCAGTAATAAACACGGTATTTCCCTGAACCGCATAAGCCGCTCCAATGGCGGTGCTTGTGGCTCCGTCAATTCCGCTTGTGCCTCTGTTGCAAAAAATTCGCCAGGTTTTATTGCTGTTGAACAATTGCGCATATCGAATAACAGAGCTATTGCCTAATTGCACTTGTGAATTGTTTGGAATGGCTTCTAAAATTTTATCGAATACTTTTAAATCAGAAAATACACATGTGGACATAAATTCCTGATGCTTTTGCAATCTGAGTTCCTTTTTATGCATCCAAAATTGTTGGTAATTGCTTTCTTTAGGTTTTGTTAAAAAGAAAAACTGACTAAAAAATAATTGTGGAGAAACTTTAAAATGATGTTCTAAACAATGAAAAGTATCAAAAGCCCTTTTGGCATCGGCATGCCAATGGTGTTTTGGTTGGTAGTTGCGCAATTGCTCTTTTATTTTTTTAGAAACAATCATTCCACCCAAACTCAATAAAATATCCGGTTTAAATGCTGCCAACTCATCTTCTGCAAAAGGAAAAATCAATTTATCTATGCTGTTTATGAATTTTGGATGAGAAACATTTGCGGTATTTTCAATCAGCACCAATACCGAAGGATCTTTTGCCAAATGCGCTAACTGTGTTTGCAGCAATTCATCTGGAAAATGTTCGCCCACCAATACCATTTTTTTTGAGGAAGCATTCCAAATGTCTGCAAATTTCTGAAGTTCTTCAACTTTTAGGGGAATTTCCTTCAATAAAGATGTTTCTTTAGATATTACTACGTTAGAAACTATGTTTTCAACCTCCTCATCAATCTTTTCTGCTGAAATTTTTTCATATAAAGGTTCGTCAAAAGGCACATTAATATGCACAGGACCTTTTTCTGTTATGGCGATTTGCAGTGCTTTTTCAATGAGTTCCTGCTCATTTCCGTTTCCTAAATTCGCACTGAATAAAATATGGTTTTTAAATACATTTTCCTGCCTAATTGTTTGTCCGTCCCCAACATCAATCAAATGCGTAGGCCTGTCGGCGGAAATAATCACCAATGGAATATTGCTGTAAAACGCTTCTGCAATTGCAGGGTAATAATTTAACAAGGCCGAACCAGAAGTACAGGCCAAAGCAACCGGTTTTCTTGTTTGTTGGGCAATTCCCAACGCAAAAAAAGCGGCGCAACGCTCATCAACAACCGATTCAATATGAATCCGATTTGATGCGTTAAAACCAATAATTAAGGGTGCATTTCGCGAACCTGGTGAAATAATAACATGTTCAATCTCGTTTGCTATGCACGAAGCAATAACAAGTTTCGCTAATTCTTTCTTTTGATATTCTGGCATTCCTTGACTTAATTAAAGCTGCAAATTTAAGGAAAGTTATTTCAGTAATTCAGGAATTTATTCATCATTTACTCCCTAAAAATAAGTTTCAAAAAACTTCTTCAATAATAAAAAACTGACAAACCCTTCATTTTATGCTAAAGTGCATATTTAGGTTCAATTACAACAACACTTTTTTCATAACCTCAGTCTTAAAAACAGTTTCTTCCCATTCATTTTCGGGAATACTGTCGGCTGTAATTCCACCACCAACATAAATTGATGCCAAATTATTTTCCAGCTCCATACAGCGTAAATTCACAAACAAACTGGTGCTTTCATTTCTATTCAATTCACCTAAAAAACCTGAGTAATAAGCTCTGTTATACTTTTCGTGCTCCAAAATAAATTTGGTGGCAACATCTTTGGGCAAACCACAAACTGCGGGCGTTGGATGCAAGGCATTGATTAATTTTTCAAGCAAATTATCCGACTTTAATTTACCGGAAATGTCGGTTCTTATATGTACCAAATTACCTGCCTGAACTGTAAAAGGTGTAGAAACTTCCAAGGTTTCAACAGATTCTTTCAAATTTTCCAGAATAAATTCCGTAACATATTGCTGTTCTTGCTTTTCTTTATTTTGCCATAAAACATTGGTGGTTCCACCATATTTTTGCGTTCCTGCCAATGCCATTGTTTTGAAATTTCCTTCAAAACTGGTGAGCAATCTTTCCGGCGATGCACCCAACCACAATCCAACCTCCGGATGAAACCACAAATACACAAAGGCATTTTTGTAGGAATTTAACATTTTTTTGAAAATGTCCACCACATTCAAATCGCTACATTCCAAGGTTTCCTTTCTCGACAAAACAATTTTTTTTGCTTGCTTGTTTCTTATGAAATCAATGCCTTTTTGAACCAAAGCAATATGTTTGTCTTTTAAAATATCAGTAGCTACAATCGAACTAAATGGTTTTTTTTCTTTTGAAATTTCATCTGTAACCATAACAGAATTACCCATTTCAAGGCTTACCAAATCACATTCTTCAAAAGGAAAAAGCACTTTTTTGTCCATTGAATGAAATGGTGCAAATAAAAAACCAGTTTCATTATACGAATTTAGTTCATACAATTTTGGAGTTCGCTGCACAAAGGCAGTAACCAATTCTTCATCGGGTTTTCTAAAAACAACAAAGGGTAATTTTGCGTTGAAAATCCTTTCAATTTCATTAAAAAATGTAACTATTTCTTTAGACAATTGCAAAAATTTAAATGGTTAAACTTCAAAATAAAATTACATTCCCTTTGGCAAAATAATATTGGTGAGTTTGCAAATTGAAATTAATTTTCCTTGATCATCTTCTACCCTAATTTCAACCAAATGCGTAGTTCTTCCTTTATGAATAAATCTTGCGGTTGCAGTTACATTTCCACTTTTAACGCTTCTTAAATGGTTCGCAGAAAAAGCAATTCCCCGCACTGTAAATTTATTGATATCAATGGCCAACATAGAGACCGGACTCCCAACGCTCTCGGCCAAAGCCATAGTTGCACCTCCGTTTAAAATGCCGTCTGGCTGAAAAACCGTTGTATTTACGGGCATTTTAGCCACCAAATAATCATCGCCAAAATCGGTATACGTGATGTGTAACGTTTCCATCAACGTGTCTTTGCACAAAGCATTTAATGTTTGTAAAGTTTTTTCCTTCTGATTCATTAAAAATTTCTTAAGTTGTAAAATTAACAATTAAAACTTTAAATAGTATATTTGTGCTACAAATATAAATTGTGACATGGCCTATAAAATTAGAGTATTGTTAGATGTTGAAAAGGATGTAATTAGAGATATTCTTATTGATGAAACCATTAATTTAGAAGATTTACATTTTATTATTGCAAAATCGTTTGGTTTTCAAGGACTTGAAATGGCTTCTTTTTACAGAACCAATGAAGATTGGGAACAAGGAGAAGAAATTCCGCTTTTTGATATGTCAGAAGATGGAACCGACTTATGTATGCGCAATTGTTTGTTAAAGGATGTTTTGAAAAAGGAAGGCGACAACCTGATTTATGTGTACGATTTTCTTGCCATGTGGACGTTTTTTGTTGAATTGTCCAAAATTATGGATGCTGGCAAAGAGGAATTGCCAAAAATAATGTTATCCATAGGAAATAAACCGGATAAAGCTCCAGAAAAAGAATTTACGGCTGAACAGTCATTTGAGGAGTTTGATATCCTTGACGATGAAAATGATTTTGAAAACATGGACGATTATGACTTTGATAATTATTAATTAAACTGGACTAAATAATTAACGTACATCATATCAACGTTTTAACTTTTCACTTCGACTCCGCTCAGTGAACACTTGAAAACAATAATTTGAACTCATCAATACTTAATACTACCTAATAATATACGTATTTACAGTTTCATAATTCCTAACTACAAAATCGAAGCCCACTTTTAAAATTTCTCCCATCGTTCTGCATCTTCTAAAATTTTTATCGTTGGTATATCGCATCAAACCAATTTTTAATTGATGAATTTTATCGGGAGTTGAAATAGTGTCATTTGCCATACAATCCAATAAACTGTTTATTCGGGTATGCGCACCTCTAAACCTTCGGGCAATAGCCGAGCGTTCTTCTTTTTTATATTGTTCAATAGATTCCTTCTGAAGGTTTTCAGAAACCATTTTTACAAAAGTATAATTCTCTTTAAAAAATTGCGGAAAATAGACTTTTAAATTTCCTTCATAACTTTGTTGGTCAAAATCCATGGCCCGAATGCGATATTCCACCTGGTCAAAATCGTAAGAAGCCACAATCACATAATTGTATGCCCTCATATCGCCCAACAAACGTATAAAGCAACGTTCATTAAATTTAACAAACTCTTTTGACAATCTTTTTTTACCGCTGGGTGACACATTTTTAAGATTTTCTTCAATAAAAATATCACCGGGAATTCCTAAAACATGCTCTTCAATCAAGGTGTCTTTATAAACCAAAAAGTTAATGCTATTGGGCGACAGAATATGTTCCAATTCAAGCCCGTAAACCCTTGAGGCATCAGCTTTTTTAATATAAATATAGGTGTGATTATCATTCAATATATTCCTGACTTTCACCCTGAAAGGTTTTGAATTTCCAAAAGTGCAATAATCAATACTGTCAACATTTAAAAAAGAAACAGTATCCTCAGTTCCATCGCCATGTAAAATAATATACATGCGCTTCAAGCTTAAATCAATTTCATCGCGCTCGTGATCAGAATAATACACCCTAATCCACAACGAATCTTCTCCATTTTTATCGTACACGGCAATTCCACCAACAAAACGAAGCAAATCATCGTAAAAAATGGGAATCTTAATATTTCTGTTGTATTCGGTCAAATACGCACACAACTGATCGTTAATAGGATAACTCGGCTTTTTTCGCGACATTAATTTTTCTTCCATCATAAAAATTACTGATTAAACACAAATTTAGTACATTACTGTAACAATTTTTACTAATTTTCGTCTAAACTTAATGTCAAACAACTCAAGAACATTGGAAACCATCATCTCTCTTAAAAATCTACATAAAAAATTCGGCAGTATTCATGCGGTTAACGATTTGTCTTTCGACATAAAAAAAGGCAATGTTTACGGAATATTAGGCCCAAATGGTAGCGGAAAATCAACAACGCTTGGCATTATTTTAAATGTAGTGAATAAAACATCGGGCAATTTCAGTTGGTTCGACGGCAAATTAACCACACACGAAGCACTGAAAAAAGTAGGCGCCATAATTGAACGCCCAAATTTTTATCCGTATATGACCGCTATTCAAAACTTAAAATTGGTTTGTAAAATAAAGGAAATTCCATTCACTAAAATTGAAGAAACCCTAAAAAGAGTCAATTTATTTGAGCGAAGAGACAGCAAATTTGAGACCTATTCCTTAGGGATGAAACAGCGTTTGGCCATTGCTTCTGCTTTATTGAATGATCCTGAAATATTGATTTTAGATGAACCTACCAATGGATTGGATCCACAGGGAATTCACGAAATCCGTCAGATTGTTAAAGATATTGCAAGTCAGGGAACCACTATTTTACTGGCTTCCCATTTGCTGGATGAAGTTGAAAAAGTATGTTCACACGTTGTGGTGATTAGAAACGGTATAAAATTATATGCGGGAAGCGTTGATGAAATGACTGCATCTTACGGTTTATTTGAACTTAAAGTGGATAACGACAACTCAAAATTACTGGATTTGCTTTCAAAATTTGATGGAATCGCGTCCATAAAAACAGAAGATGATAAAATAATTGCCACTTTAAACAAACCTGTTTCAGCTTCTGAATTAAATACCTTTTTATTTAATCACGGCATTGTATTGTCGCATTTGGTAAAACGTAAACAAAGCTTAGAACAACAATTTTTAACGTTAACCAACGAAAACTAATCATGCTACGACTCCTGAATATAGAAATACACAAGTTAAAATACAATCGTGCCAGCCGCGTTTTGATATTGGTTTATTTTATTTTATTAACCTCCATTGCTTTAATTGC
Organism: Lutibacter sp.; assembly: GCA_041652835.1. Lineage (GTDB taxonomy): Bacteria > Bacteroidota > Bacteroidia > Flavobacteriales > Flavobacteriaceae > Lutibacter. The sequence continues at coordinate 9,791 of JBAZGP010000106.1, forward strand.
AGCCATAAAATTTGATATCGGTCCAATTAAATTTCATTTGGCCGATCAAGGTATTTTTAATTTTCCTTATATCTGGCATTTCAACACTTATGTAGCGGCTATTTTTAAATTTTTTCTGTTATTG
>JBAZGP010000107.1:0-9902 GCA_041652835.1 Lutibacter sp.
GTCTAATATTGTTAACTGACCATTAAATTTGCGCTCGTTTAGATATATTTTATTTTTATCAGTAGGCAGTGTGTATCCATTGACTTTACTCCACGGCCAAACTGATTTATATATTTCCACATAAGCATTAACTTTAGTATTCTTAATTAAATTGCTAATTATTAATCCAGTAGCATTAGAATGACCAAATTCTTCTTTAGCAGATAGAATTTGATGAAACCCATCACTCTCCAAAACAAAATTTGCTTTTTCAACTGCTTGAATAATGTGGTCTTCAGTGCTGGTATAATTAATTTTTTTACTCAACTTTAGTTTTTTTTTATATTTCACAATATGATTGATAACCAACTTTAAAAAGCAAGGCTATAATAGCAACCGCTATTGCTAGCCCAAGAGGTCCGAGCGCAAGAGTAGAAGAAATTAAACCTAAAATAATTGGTATGATTGTTTTTAAATTTTCTTTCAAGTTACTTTCGCCTGTGAAGAAGTCTTTTATTTTTTCATTACCACATAATTCTTTTTTAATCCTCTGCCAAAGCTTTTTTCCTTTTCTCTGGGCTTCACTTTTACTTATAGGAGTAGTATCTTCCACAAACTTCATAGACTTTAGAATGCTAAAGTTTACTGTTTTTTCATCAAATGTAATCGGAATAGCTGCTTCGGGGTACTCGTCTGGAGCGATGTCTAATCCGCTATCATAAAGTGCATTGCCAATTATTTCGTACAGATTATCATCACTTTTAGACTCGACAATAGCCTGAACTTGTTCTGCTAATTGAGCATAATCTTGATTTTCTAATGTTGCTAATTTCATAATTTTTAATTTTAAATGTGAATTTTTATTTGGTTAAAATGTTTCTTTTTTCTTTGGGCAAAAAGTGGCTAAGTGAGCTACTGCTTTATTTATACGTTCTTGTAAATTTTCCTCGCCTTGTTTAATTGCAAAACTTGTATAGTAAATAAGTCCAGATTCACAGCGAATACTTTCAATGCCATTTTTCATTTCAATATTGCCTGAGCCAATTTCGACTCCATCTGTTGGTATTTGATAATATTGCCCAGCAGTCTTATTTTTTGTACCGTTTTTTTCGTCATAGCAATTACTATATCGAATAGTAATAAAGCATTCATTAATATTAATAGTCACATCTTCTGCGTAAGCATCGAACCAATGCATATACAAATAAGTTTTTAGTTTTTGATCCAGCCAAGAAATAGTTTCTTCTTTTGTTTGCCCATAACTAATGGTGGTAAACAAGCACAGCAGTGCTATTGCTATATTTTTTTTCATAAGCGGGGTTTTTTAATTATTCACAAGAATAAGAGAAAGATGTTTGAATGACGGTTTTTCCTTCTTTTTTTTTGTCAGCTAAGTATTTATCCAAGACTTCTCGAGCTTGTTGGTTGGTTTTTATTTTATCTGTTGAATACATTTTTTGACTATGAGTCATTGTGTGACTTACATAAGACTCATCGTAATTAGCTTTTATGTGGTTTTCAAACGCTCTTTTTGCTTTTGGTATAAAGTCATAATCGTATCCACATTCGTCATAACCAGCATAGTATATAAAACCACTTATATACCTAGTTTTACTGTAATCTGAAGTTGAACCAGGCGTGTACTCTAAAAAGAAATAGTAATCAAATTTTTGTATATTAATTTCTTTTTTATTATCCGTAAAAGAACTGCTTGACACAAAAAGCAATAGTACTACAGAAAATGTGATTGCTTTTTTTAAAATGTTTGTTTTTGTTTTCATGATTTGTTGTTTTTAAATTTTAGAATTTGTTTTTATAATAAGTAATCTTCAAATCCATATCTTTTAATACGAGTTCTGAAGCATTTATTTTTCGGTATATTTAAAATTAACACTAACAATACTATATCCATAACCCTTATACCTTATAATAATAGCCTCTCTTCTGCTCTCCAAAGTTGATTCGTCCACATCTTGAAGATTATTTATATTTTGTGTGCTCACCGTATTTTCATAGTCATTAAGAATGAGCCATTTTTTAAAGTCTGCAGTAATTTCATTGCTGCAATGGTTACAATCATTGTTGTACACCTGACTGATGTACAGCTTTTTATTTGTTCCATTATTGTAAAAGCTAAACCAGTAAGCTTTGCCATCGGCAAGTACTGTTTCTTTGTTTTCAATTGCAGATCTTGGGGTAAATGACTGCGCAATAATAAGTGTCAATAAAACTGCGAGAAAACTGATTGATTTTTTCATAATGTTGATTTTTGATGTTTTGATAATTGTTTTCATAGCTTGTTGTTTTTAAATTTTAGAATTATTGTTTTCTATTTATTTTCTCTTCTTCCTTTTTTTGAGCCGATACTCTAGCTGAATCAGGTTTTGTACATTCTAGCTCTTTTTCTTTCTTTAATTTGGCCCATTTTGCATCGACATCCATTTTTGTAAGGTGATTATAGTAATGTGTAATCTTTAGGTGTTTATCTTTTAAAACAAGCTCCTTGGCCGTAATCTTTACAATTTTAAAATTATTTTTATCTCCTGTTTCCCATTCCATTTGTAATTTTTTACCATCCATCAAATATTCACCAGATAGTGGTTTTTCTGAAATAGTGTAAAAAGCACCAGTTGGCTTAAATGCTATGTTGCTTTGGTAGTACTGGTTTGCTAATTCTTCGGCTTGGGTATTTATGATTTCTAATTCTTCAACCATAAATTGCTTTTCTTTATCCAAAGTTTTGAATAATGCAGCTTTAAAGAAATTCGTGAAATTTTCTTTGTTATTTGTACTCATAATGTGCGCTGTTTTTTTAAAAACAACTTTTTGCAATTCCCAATGCCCAAATAAGAGTTCGTTTTTCTGTGCATTAACAGCTATGTTCCAAATTAAACAACTAAAAATCAATAAAATAAATACCTTCTGGGTAGTAATCAAAGTAGATTTTTTCATCCTAAAGGTTTAATTTGTTTAGTTAGTCTTTAATTGTAATTGATTTATGTGCAATATTTTAGTTTTAGTAATACTTATAATTTTTTTAAATATTTATACCTCAAAAATCAACATTAAATAACAATGCTAAAACCAAAGATATTCATCTGAATATCAAGCTGATAAATACTAATGGTTTTAACACTAATTTTCAATAATTATAAATAAATTTTCAGCAATGTTCCTCCTGCCAAACATATACAGAAATAAATTATTTCAAAATACCCTATAAAGGGTATTTTTTCCTATTTTTGATTAATTACTAACGTTAAAAAAATGAATGAAAAAGATATTGACAAGATCTTAAACGTTTGGAAAACTGAAAACACCATTTCTATTCCTAACAAAAAAGAACTTCTTTTAGATATTGTTGATCAAGTCGCTACTTTATTTACAGTAGGTTCCTTTTATTATTACGTGTTAAATTTTGAGGATTTAAAAATGGAATTTGTGCATAGCGGTGTTCGAGAGGTTTTGGGTATTGAACCTGCTGATTTTGTGGTAAATGATATTTTTAAAAAAATGCATCCTGAGGATCTTGAAAAAATGAATGAAAAGGAGGCTCTTGTATTTGACTTTTTTTATAATAAAATTACTCCTGATGAGATATTTTTATACAAAACAGTTTATATGCTACGGCTAAAACATGCAAATGGGCAATACAAAACATTATTACATCAGGTAAAGGTTTTAAGCACTTCTGAATGTGGTAAAATTCAACAAGTTTTAGGAATACATGTGGATATTGGTTATTTAAACATCCCATTTAATCACAAAGTATCTTTTATTAGCCATCAAAGACCATCATATCATTCAATAGAACCTGGAAGTATTCTTGATTTAGAAAAAAAATGTTTTAAAAATCTTTTTTCCAAACGTGAAAAAGAGATTATAAAAAAAATGTCTGAAGGAATAAAATTTAATGAAATTGCCAAATTATTATTTCTTTCACCTCATACTATAAGTGCTCATAAAAAAAATATTTTAAGAAAATCTGGTTGTAAAAATACCCCTGAGTTAATTGCACGATGTTTTATAGAAGGTGTAATTTAATGTAAAAGTTGATGTGAAGTTTTAGTGATGTTTATTTGTTGAATCGCTTAACTGTTTAACTGTCAACTGTTAAAAGTTTTGTATCAAGTTTCACAATTCATCTAAAATACAAATAATCCAAAAATCTAATAATCTAAACTAAAATCTGGCTTGCATGTTCTTTGGTTTTAACTTTTGAAATTACATCTTCAATAGTGCCATTTTCATCAATTACAAAAGTGGTTCTGTGAATTCCATCATATTCACGTCCCATAAATTTCTTTGGTCCCCAAACGCCAAAAGCATTTATCACTGTTTTATCTTCATCGGCCAATAAAGGAAAAGGCAATTTGTTTTTTTCGATAAAATTTTGCTGGCGTTTTGCAGAATCTGCGCTAACACCTAAAACTTCATATCCTTTTGCTAAAAACGAATGGTAATTGTCTCTTAAATTGCAAGCTTCCATAGTACAACCAGGAGTGCTTGCCTTAGGATAAAAGAACAATACCAACTTTTTTCCTTTATAATCGGTAAGTTTTATGGTATTTCCTTGTTGGTCAAGTGCTTCAAAATTTGGTGCTTTATCCCCTATTTTTAATGTTATCATTATTTTTTTGTATAAAGTTTGAATGTTCAAAGTTAAAAAGTTCTATTTAAAAATTATTAAAATAAACAAAATAAGAGAACATTCTTTCAAACTTTTTAACTTTACAACTTTATAACTGACCGTATGACCAAGAAAGAAAAAGTTCAATTTGTAATTGATACCCTCGAAAAATTATATCCAAATCCTCAAATACCATTGCGCCATAAAGATCCTTATACCCTATTAATTGCGGTTTTATTATCGGCACAAAGTACTGATGTTGGCGTAAATAAAATTACACCAAAATTATTTGCCAAAGCCAATAATCCTTATGATATGGTAAAACTTACGGTGGAAGAAATTCGGGAAATCATAAAACCTGTTGGTTTATCGCCTATGAAAGCGAAAGGAATTTACGGATTGTCAAAAATATTGATAGAAAAACACAACGGGCAAGTGCCTCAAAATTTTAAAGACTTAGAAGCGTTGCCGGCCGTTGGCCATAAAACGGCAAGCGTGGTCATGTGCCAGGCTTTTGGAATTCCAACTTTCCCTGTAGATACACATATTCATCGTTTAATGTATCGTTGGAATTTAACCAATGGGAAAAACGTGGTTCAGACCGAAAAAGATGCCAAAAGGTTATTTCCTGAAGAAATATGGATTAAATTGCATCTACAAATTATATATTACGGAAGAGAATATTCTCCAGCAAGAGGTCTTAATTTAGAAAAGGATATTATCACAAAAACAATTGGAAGAAAATCTGTTTTAGCAAAAAACCCACTTTAGGTTATAAAGTGGGTTCAAAAGAACATTAATTCAAATGTAATTCAATATGGTTGTTTTTGTTGGTTTTTATTACCCTAAGTTGCTTAGAGTAGTTTAGCAAATATTGAATTATTTCGGGTCTGGGTTGCTCCATCATTGAAGACTTTTGTGAGTAAAGTTTCATCATAAATAGTTGGTTTATACTATTTAAACGATAAAATTTTACTTTTATTATAATTTTATTTAGTTAACTAAAATAATATTGTGTTTTTCTATTAATTTCCTCAAATTTATTAAAGCGTATCGCATTCTACCCAAAGCAGTATTAATGCTCACATCGGTATTTTCTGCAATTTCCTTAAAACTCATGTCCTTATACATTCGCATTAACAGGACTTCCTTCTGATCTTCTGGCAATTCTTCAACCAATTTCCGAACATCTTCCAAAATTTGCTCTTTAATAATCTGATTTTCAACGGAGAGCATTTCATCGCTCAGCACATCGAAAATATCAAAATCGTCAGTGTTGTTGAATTTAGGCAATCTTTTATTGCGTCTAAAATGGTCGATAATCAGGTTATGCGCAATACGCATTACCCAAGGCAAAAACTTACCTTCTTCATTATAAGCGCCTCTTTTTAAGGTATTTATAACTTTAATAAACGTGTCTTGAAAAATGTCTTCCGCAGCTTCTCTGTCTAAAACTTTAGACAGTATAAAACTAAAAATTCGTTGTTTATGACGAATAATTAAAATCTCTAACGATTTTTCATTTCCATTGATGTAATTGTTGACTAAAACGCTGTCAAGAATAGTTGTACTTTCCATAATTTAAATACATTATAGGGGTTCGTTGAATGTGTATTTATCTAATTTTATAAAAAGTAATGTTGTAGAATAAGCGTTTTTTTATAGATTTATTTAACAAATATGCGCATTCTTTTTCATAAATACAATTTTTTTTGAATAAAATTAAAATTTTATGTGAACTCTAAAATTAAATGTAATGTTTTAATAATTTTTTTAAGGAATACAAATGCGCTTTTTGTTCATTTTAATTTTTTGTAAGTACCTTTGCATTTATTCAGTTTTTAAGGAAAATGACTCACAATATAGCTGCACTAAATCCGAAAGAATTTATACTCATTAAAGGAGCAAAACTTCATAATTTAAAAAATATTGATGTCGCTATTCCGAGAAACAAATTGGTGGTCATCACCGGCCTCTCGGGTTCAGGGAAATCGAGTTTGGCTTTTGATACATTGTTTGCTGAGGGTCAGCGCCGTTATGTAGAAAGTTTATCGGCTTACGCGCGTCAGTTTTTAGGCAGATTGAACAAACCAAACGTCGATTATATTAAAGGCATTTCGCCCGCTATTGCCATTGAGCAAAAAGTAAATTCTACCAATCCGCGCTCAACAGTTGGCACTTCAACAGAAATTTACGACTATCTAAAATTGATTTTTGCCAGAATAGGAAAAACCTATTCTCCTATTTCAGGAAGTGAGGTAAAAAAACAAACGGTAACCGATGTTATCAATTACATTAAAAATTTAAAAGTTGACACAAAATTATTGCTTCTGGCTCCCGTGCATATCCCAAAGGAAAGGAGTCTTTTACAAACCCTAAAAATATTGGCGCAACAAGGCTATTCAAGAATAAAATACAAAGGTGAAATTATTAGAATTGAAGAAGTTGACACCGAAATTGAGTCCAATTTTTATTTGGTCATCGACAGAATTGTGGTTCAGGACAATGAAGATTTTTACAACAGATTGGCTGATGCAGTACAAACTGCCTTTTTTGAAGGAAATGGAGAATGTGTTGTTGAAGATGTAAAAATAAAAAAACAAACCACTTTTAACAACAAATTTGAATTGGACGGCATTCTATTTTTAGAACCAAACACGCATTTATTCAGCTTTAACAATCCGTATGGCGCTTGTCCAGCTTGCGATGGTTTTGGGAATGTTATTGGAATTGATGAAGATTTGGTGATACCAAATACAGCATTGTCCATTTATGAAAATGCTATTTTACCATGGAAATCCGATACGTTTGCCCAATATAAAAACGACTTGATTGACAACGCATATAAATTCGATATTCCTATCCACAAACCTTGGTTTCAACTTTCTGAAGCACAAAAATTACTTATATGGAACGGAAATAAATCTTTTAATGGCATTCACCATTTTTTCAAATATTTAGAAGAAAAAAGTTATAAAATTCAATACAGGGTAATGCTTTCGCGCTATCGTGGAAAAACAAAATGTGCGGTTTGTAACGGAAAACGGCTAAGACCAGAAACCAATAACATTAAAATTGACAACAAAAATATTAGTGAATTGGTTGATTTGCCCTTGAATGAACTGTCCGATTTCTTCAAAAATATAACATTAAATAGTTACGACCAACAAATTGCCAAACGATTGCTTACTGAAATCAACAACCGCCTGAAATTTTTGAATGATGTGGGTTTAAGTTATTTAACCTTAAACAGAACTTCTAACTCCTTATCTGGAGGTGAAAGTCAGCGTATTAATCTGGCCACTTCCTTGGGAAGCAGTTTGGTAGGTTCTATGTATATTTTGGATGAACCCAGTATAGGATTACATCCAAAAGATACAGAACGACTTATAAAAGTGTTGAAAGATTTGCGCAATTTGGGGAATACCGTTATTGTGGTGGAACACGACGAAGACATTATGAAAGCTGCCGATTATATTATTGATATCGGACCCGAAGCAGGGACTTTTGGCGGCGAAATTGTAGCCGAAGGAACTTATGCACAAATTTTAAAATCCGATTCCTTAACGGCAAAATACCTTCGTCAGGAAATAAAGATTGAAGTTCCTAAAATACGCAGAAAATCCAAATACGCCGTTGAAATTACCGGCGCCCGTGAAAACAATTTAAAAAATATCAATGTCACTTTTCCCTTAAATAGTTTAACGGTGGTTACTGGCGTTTCAGGAAGCGGAAAAAGCACGTTGGTCAGCAAAATATTGTATCCTGCCATTCAAAAACAATTGGGTGGTTACGGAGAAAAAGTTGGTCAGTTTACCGAATTAAAAGGCGCTGTAAATACCATAGAGCATATAGAGTTTATCAATCAAAATCCAATCGGGCGCTCAAGTCGCTCAAACCCGGTCACTTATGTAAAAGCTTTTGATGATATCCGGGCATTATTCGCTTCAGAAAAATTATCAAAAATCAGAAATTATCAGCCAAAACACTTTTCATTTAATGTAGAAGGCGGAAGATGTGAAGTGTGTAAAGGCGATGGCGAAGTAACTATTGAAATGCAATTTATGGCTGATGTGCATTTAGAATGTGAAGCTTGTAAAGGAAAACGCTTTAAAAAAGAAGTGTTACAGGTTACTTTTCAGGGAAAATCCATCAATGATGTGCTCAACCTCACCATCGATGATGCTGTCACCTTTTTCACCAAACATAAAGAAACAAAAATTGCCAAAAAATTACGTCCGCTGCAAGATGTTGGGTTGGGATATGTTACTTTGGGACAATCATCTTCTACCCTTTCTGGCGGTGAAGCGCAACGCATTAAACTGGCTTCATTTTTAGTGAAGGGAACACGACAAGAAAAATCGCTGTTTATATTTGATGAACCCACAACCGGACTGCATTTTCACGACATAAAAAAGTTGCTAAAATCTTTTAACGCGCTTATTGAAAACGGACATTCTATTATTGTGATTGAACACAATATCGACCTTATAAAATGTGCCGATTATATTATTGATTTGGGCAAAGACGGTGGTAAACAAGGCGGCGAACTTATTTTTCAGGGAACACCAGAAGAACTTGCAAAATGCACAAAATCTTACACCGCACCCTATTTGGCCGAAAAATTAAAGTAATTTTATATGGCTAAATTAATTTTTTGTTTCAGCATTTAGAGCGTCCAGTTTGCTTTTTGCCAACACAAATTCAGGAGATAATTTTATGGCGCGCTCAAAACTTAATTTTGCCTCCGCTTTCTTGTTTAAATTTTCAGCAATAATTCCTTCCAAATAAGCTATAGCTGCTTTTAAATCAATATTTTGGTTGAAATTTTTGTTTACTTGAAAAGTAATTTTTCCAGTGCCGTCATCAGGCAATTTATCCGCTTTTTTTATGGTGGCGTAAGCTTCCTCAAATTTATTCATACTAAATTGCAATCCGGCAATTTTGTAAGCGTGAAAATTATTGTTTGTTTTTGCAAATAACTTTTCATAAGCCTCAACAGCTTTTTCAGCAGCCCCCATAGCTTCTAAAGAAATGGCATTCATCTCCAAAAACTCCAAATGATTGGGATTGTCTTTCAACACCTCATTGGTCACTAAAAAACAAGAAATATAATTCCTGTCGTTAAAATACAAATACGCCAAACTGTCTTTATAAACACTTTTTGGTCCCTCCAGCACAATAATGGAATACATGGCATTTGCAGCAACAGTTTTATCCGCATAAGTCAATGCTAACTTCAATTTTTGTTTTTCAAGTTCAACACTATTCGCGGTTTGGGCAACTGCAGAAA
>JBAZGP010000108.1:0-9896 GCA_041652835.1 Lutibacter sp.
GTTTATTCAACTCATCTTGTGTCATTGGTTCAAATACTTGCTCGTCTGAATCATTTTTTTCTTTTCTCAATATTCTTTCAAGTCGAGAAATTACTTCCTCACTTTGAACTTTAAGAAACTCCTGTACAAATTCGATTTTTCTAGTTTGTAAATTCATTTTATTCAGTTTTTTATCAAAGATACAAAATTATCAATTCAGTTATCATTTCTTTTGAATTGATGGATTCCATAGCTTATTCTCAACGATTTATATCCTTTAAAAGAGTATCCTGTTTATCACTAATAATCTCCAGATATCAATACATTTTTATTATGATTATAAATAATAAATTTGATTGTTTCAGCAATTTTTTAAACAATTAAAGTAAATCAAATATAGAAACTAAAAATGATTTTAAACAAATGCAACAGAAAAATTAAGCAATTTTTGTTTTTCTTTTAAATATTTTTACTGCTTCATACCAAATAACAGCTAAAAATCCAATACCCGAACTTAGAGCCAATTGTGTGCTATTTAATGCTTCAAACTTAAAGAATTTTGCTAAAGGAGCTACATAAATAATAAGTATCAACATAAAAATAGTGATGCTTATAATCATTAAAACCAGATTATTTTTGTATTTTATTACCGTAAAAATAGAATAGTAAAAAGAACGGTTTACCAAGGTTAAAAATATATTCGCCACAATTAAAACCGTAAATACCATAGTGCGCGTAACAGCTTCATTATACTCTTGGTTTACGGCATATTGATACATCAGCAATGCGCCTGCAGTAATTGCCAAACCTTGTATAATACTCGTAGTCAATTCTTTCCAATCAAAAAAGGTGAGTTTGAAAGGTCGGGGGTTTTTAAGCATGGCGTTTTTTTCCATGGGTTCATTTTCATAAATAATGGAACAGGTTGGTCCCATAATTAATTCTAAAAAGATAACGTGAACCGGCGAAAAAATAACCGGATAAATCCAACCCAAAACCAGCGGAATAAACACGGTTAAAATAATGGGAATGTGTATGGAAATGATATACTGAATCGCTTTTTTCAGATTTGCATAAATTTTTCTTCCCATAGCAACGGCATCAACCATTTTAGACAAATCGTCTTCCAATAAAATTAATGAAGCGGCTTGTTTGGCAATTTCAGTTCCTCTTTTTCCCATAGCAATGCCAATATGCGCAGCTTTTAATGCGGGGCCGTCATTTACGCCGTCACCAGTCATGGCCACAATTTGGTTTTCTGCTTTTAAAGCATTGATAATTTTTAACTTCGCTTCGGGGAACATTCGCGTGAACACATTGGTGTTAAGCACTGTTTTTTGCAATTCAGTATCGGATAATTTCATAAGCGCATCACCCGAAACACTTTTTTCATAACCTCTAAATCCAACTTGTTTGGCAATGGCTGCAGTAGTTTCGGCATTGTCGCCTGTAATAATTTTTACTGAAATTCCGGCGGCGTAAAAAGCCTCAAGAACAGTTTGTATATTTTCCTTTGGCGGATCGTGAAAAGCAACCAATCCAATGAATTTAAACTTAAATTCCTGTTGGTTTTTAGGAAAATCAGTTCCTTCAAAAGTAGCTTCGCCAACCCCCAAAACACGATAACCATCTGTTGTTAAAGCATTTAAAGCGGTTTCTATTTCCTTTTTTTCAGTTGCTGAAATTGAGGAAACATTCATAATGGCTTCAGGCGCACCTTTGGCGGCAATCACACGAATTCCCAATTCATTTTCAAAAATATGCGTCATCATAGGCGGTATTCCTTCCAGCGGATATTCGTGAATCATTTTGTAGTTTGGTCTTTCATCTGAAGGAAATTCTTTTACATAGAACTTATGTAATTCTGATTCCATAGCATCAAAAGGAATGGGTTCACTTGCCCACATAGCCATTTTAATAAGCTCTTTTTCTGAAGTGTTTAAGGTATTTTCAAGTGTAGATATTTTTTGCAATTCAGGAACAAAAAGCTTTGTTAAACTCATATTACTTTCAGTAATGGTTCCTGTTTTATCAACACAAATTACCGTTGCGCTTCCAAGCGTTTCCACAGTTTTCATTTGTTTCACCACAATTCCCAATTTCATCAATCGCCACGATCCAAGCGCCATAAATGTGGTAAAAGCCACAGGAATTTCTTCAGGTAAAATACTCATGGCCAGTGTTAACGCTACCAATAAGCTGTCCATGATATTATAAGATTGAAAATAGCTGATGCCCCAAACAATACTGAAAACAACTGCACCAACAGCAACCATTTTTTTTACAAAATTGCCAATTTGCAATTCCAATGGCGTTTTTTCTTCTTTGATGGTTTCTATGCTTTTCCCTATTTTTCCCATCTCAGTAGCGTTTCCGATCGCTGTGATGGTTGCTATTGCCAATCCGCCTGTTACGGTGGTTCCGCGAAATATTTTTGGAATTTCAGAAGAGGAATCTTTATAAATGGCTAAAGATTCTCCGGTAAGAATTGATTCATTCACATGAAAATCGTTGGAGTGGACAATCATTCCGTCGGCAGCAATGGTTGTTCCTTCTTCAACCATTAAACTGTCTCCAATTACAATTTCTTCACTTTTTATTTCTTCCACTTCACCTTCCCTAATTACTTTACAAAAGGGTTGGGTATATTCTTTTAATTTATCCAGGGCATTCCTGCTTCTGGATTCCTGATACAATGAAATTGAGGCGATAAGCACAATTGCGCCAATCAAAAATAAGGCATCACCAATTGCGCCACTGATAAAATAAATAAGAGAAGTTACCAGCAATAAAAGAATCATTGGGTCTTTTAACAGGCCAAAAACGGAATTTAAAAAACCGCTTTCTTTTTTGAAGTTTAAGGTATTTCGCCCATGTTTTTCTCTTGCCAACAGCACTTCTTTTTGAGTTAATCCTTTAATATTGAAGTTACTTACAGACATGGACAAAAATAATTTTAACGAAGTTATAGGAATTATTGACCGTTTAAAATTTCAGTAAAACAGTAATTTAAATGGAATTGATTTTCATACCAATTAATCTTTTTACCCTTCGGCTACACTCAGGGTAAAAAAATTCAATAAGTATCAAAAATACAAAACACAAAGACGCTATTCGATGATAATTATCAGAAATGGCAGTTTAAATTAGAAGAAGGTTATAGTTGATGCGGCAACAATTTTTTAAAAAATAATTCCGTTTTTTCAAGACTGCTATTAAATTGAAGCTTTTCTTTTGGGATAAATCCTCTCAGAATTAAAAGAAGTCCAAAAAACATAAGCATAATACCCATTGCACGTTTTACTTTGTAGGTAAAAGCTGGAGTCAATTTTTTAATTAATTGTTTTGCCAATAAAATTTTACCTACGTCAGTGACTAAATAACTGACAATAATCAAGGCAAAATAGTTAAATATTTTAGCCGGATTCATTTCCAAATTGGAACCCACAATAACAAGCAATCCCAACCAAAACGCCAAAACGCCAACATTGATAAAATTGAGTAAAAAACCATTTAAAAACAGTTTTATATAATTTGTTTTTTCTCGCAGCACCAAAGTTTCATCTTGTATCACTCTTTTTTGCCTTTTGTCGACATAAGTGATTATGCCGTAAACCAACAAAATTGAGCCGCCAACAAAAAACAGTCGCGAGTCGTCTTTAATTTCTTCCAAAAAACTTTTACTGCCGTAATAAGCAATTAAAATAAAGATAATATCCCCTAAAACCACACCAAAATCAAATGCCAATGCAGCACGTGCGCCTTTAAGAATACTGGTTTGAATGAGCGTAAAAAAAACGGGACCAATCATAAAGGCAAGGAAAAACCCAATAAGTACAGCTTCTTTAAGTTCGAAAAAGGTCATAGATTTAATATACTAAACTGTGAAAATACTATATTTTATTAAATATTGTCGTAATCAACGATGATTTTTTGTGTTATTGGATGTGCCTGACAGGTTAAAATGAAACCATCCTTAATTTCTGCTTCACTTAAAATAGAATTTTTATCCATTACCGCTTTTCCTTCAATAACTTTTGCCAAACAACTGCTGCAAATTCCACCAAGGCAAGAATATGGAGCATCCAATCCTTCTTTTAACGCTGAATTTAAAATAGTGTTTTTTGGATCTATAGAAAAGGTTTTCTCTTCATCATCGAGAATTACGGTAAGGTCACATATTCCTTCAAAAATTTCTTGAGTTACATTTTCTTCAGAAATAGGTGCTGTAAACAATTCAAAATGAATATTACTTTTGTCAAAACCACTTTCAATTAACGTTTCTTTTGCCTTGAGAATCATGGCTTCCGGCCCGCACAAAAAAGCGTTGTGGAAGGTTGTGTTTTTAAATTTATTTTTGAGGATAAAGTTGATATTTTCTTTATCTATCCGCCCAAATAATGCAGCTTCATTTTGTTCTTTGCTGAAAACATATTGCACATGAAACCGATTTGGAAAATCGATTTGCAATTGGTCTATTTCATTTTTAAAAATGGTCAATTCCCTGGTTTTATTGCCATAAATAAGGGTGAAAGTACTTTTCGACTCTTCGGTTAACGCTGCTTTTATCATTGCCATAATTGGGGTAATTCCGCTCCCTGCTGCAATGCCCAAATAATTTATACTATGATTTTTTTCTGTTTCCAAAACAAATTTCCCTTCGGGTTTAAATACTTCCAAAACATCGCCTTCTTTTAAAATGTTGGTAACAAAATCAGAAAAGGTTCCGTTATCAATCGTTTTAATGGAAATGCGTAAATCGCCGCTGTTTGGTGCAGAACATATAGAATAAGCTCTTCTAATCTCCTCGCCTAAAATCTCTTTTTTAATGGTAATATATTGTCCGGCTGTGAATGTGAATTCTTCTTTTAAGTTGGATGGAACATCAAACAATACAGAAACTGCATTTGGTGTTTCTTTTTTTATTTCCTTTATAGTAAGTGAATGAAATTTAAACATGTTCAAGTTTTAGGAGTACAAAAATAGTTAAACTTTAGATAACAAGTTTTTAAAAAATGTTACATTTACCCCTAAAATAATATTTTGAAGAGTATTCGTTAACCAAAAAAACGCAACCAATCCAATGATTAAACATTTTATTATTTTTGAATGGAAACAGTTTTTTCGTTCCTCCTATTGGCAAAAAAGCATTGCCTTAAACATTTTAATGGCTTTTTTGGCACTTTATTTTATGTTAACTTTCTTGGCCTTAGGCATCAGTTTATTTCCTATTCTTGATAAGCAATTTCCTGGATCTGATCCGCTGATTATACTCAACGGGTTTTTATTTTACTGGTTTTTAGCCGATTTATTAATGCGGTTTTTTCTGCAAAAATTACCTGTAATGAACATAAAGCCATTGTTGATTTTGCCCATCAAAAGAAAAAATATTTTACATTACGTATTGGGAAAATCGGCGATTTCTTTCTTTAATTTTTTACCGCTTTTCGCAGTTATTCCGTTTGGCATTATGTTAATTTTTGAAGAATATGGTACACAAACCGCACTGGTTTGGATGGTTTTAATGGTCATTTTTACGTTAATTATCAATTTTGTAAATATTATTATTGAATCTCGTTCGGCTGAAACAGAATTGTCGTTTTTGCCAATTGTTGTTTTCGCATCGGGATTGTTCGCCCTAAATTATTTTGAAATAGTTTCTTTTTCTACTTTATTGGCAAAAGGCATTAACGCTGTTGTTGAAAATCCGGTATTAATTTTAATTCCGCTCGTAATTTTGGGAATTGTTTATTTCATCAACTATAGATTTTTAATGAAAAAACTATATGTTGATGGTTCCCTAAAAGCAAAAGCCAAAATTGCTACAACATCCGATTTAGCTTGGACACGCAGGTTTGGCACTATTGCGCCATTTTTACAATTGGATTTAAAATTATTATGGCGAAATAAAAGACCGCGATCTTCTATTTTTATTTTAATCATTGGTTTATTGTATGGCTTGTTTTTTTATCCTAATCCGGTTTATAGCAATTTAGAATGGCTGTATGTTTTTGTGGGAATTTTTGTTACAGGAATTTTTATCATCAACTTTGGGCAGTTTATTCCTGCTTGGGATAGCGGATACTATAAATTATTAATGAGCCAAAATATTAGGTACAAAGAATATTTAAATTCTAAATATTCCTTAATGGTCATGAGTGCTATAATTATGTTTGTGCTAAGTATTCCTTATGTGTATTTTGGCTGGAAAATTTTATTGGTGCATTTTGCGGCAATGATTTATAATTTGGGTGTAAATACTTATATTATACTTTTGGCAGGATCTTTTAACAGAAAAAAAATCGATTTAACCCAACGCGCAGCCTTTAATTATCAGGGAACCGGCGCCGTGCAATGGTTGGTGGGTTTTCCTTTGCTGGTTGTTCCTGTTGCGCTTTTTTATGCACCGTATAAATTTATTGGTTATGAAGCCGGTGTGGCTACATTGATCATTTTAGGTGCACTTGGAATTGTTTTCCATCAAAAAATAATGAAGTTTATAGTTGCCAAGTATTTAAAATCAAAATACATTATGATTAACGCCTTTGAGCAAAACGAATAAATAAGGATTGCTGAGCGAAACCAAATTAAAACAATTACACAGTTAAACGATTAAACATACAATAGAATGATAACTACAACAGAACTTTCAAAAAAATATGGCGGAATTACCGTTTTAAATATCGCTTTATTAGAAATTCCAAAAGGGCAGGCTTTTGGTTTAGTGGGAAATAATGGCGCAGGGAAAACCACTTTTTTCAATTTGGTATTAGACCTTATCAACCCAACATCAGGAAAAATTATTAATCATGAAATTCAGGTTAATAAGAGTGAAGACTGGAAACCTTTTACATCGGCTTTTATGGATGAAAGTTTTTTAATAGGTTATTTAACACCTGAAGAATACTTTTACTTTATTGGTGAACTTAGAGGAATGAACAAAGCTGATATTGATACTTTTTTAAATCAGTTTGAAGAAATTTTTAATGATGAAATTCTGAACAAAAAGAAATATTTAAGAGATTTATCCAAAGGAAATCAGAAAAAAGTGGGTATTGTTGGAGCATTAATTGGAAATCCGGAAGTGATTGTTTTAGATGAGCCTTTTGCCAATTTGGATCCAACAACTCAAATCAGGTTAAAGAAATTATTGAAGAATTTAACGGTGACCACCAATGCAACAGTCTTAATTTCAAGTCACGATTTAGGCCATGTTACCGAAGTTTGTGACCGGATTGTGGTGCTTGAAAAAGGGGAAATTGTTAAAGACATAAAAACTTCGGCAGAAACATTACAGGAGCTTGAGACGTATTTTTCTGTGTAAATTAATTAGATACCTATATTTTTGTATTTTTACAATCCTTATTACAATAATTACAGACTGTAATAAGTTAATGGGTTAGTAAAAAACAATTTCTTTTGAAAAATAGTTTTAAAATAATTACAGGCTTTTTAATAGCGCTTTTTGTGGTTAATTGCTCAACAAAAAAAGACGCTTTTTTAAACAGAAGTTACCACTCAACTTCCACAAAATACAATGTGCTTTATAATGGCAACGAAGCCTTGCGCATTGGTTTGGAGCAGTTAAATGCCAATTATGAAGATAATTATTGGGAGCGTTTGCCCGTTGAGCCTTTAAAAGTTGATGTGCTGGCAATGCCCGGAATGCAATCAGATCCAGACAGTTCCCCTAAAGAATTTGAAAGAGCCGAGGAAAAGGCGGTAAAAGCAGTGCAAAAACATTCTATGGTCATTGCACGTCAGGAACGCAACAATAAAATCGACGATGCTTATTTATTATTGGGAAAAGCACGGTATTATTCCAAAAGATTTGTGCCTGCATTGGAAGCATTTAACTACATAATTCTTAATTATCCAAAAGCCGATTTAATAAATGAAACAAAAATATGGCAGGCAAAAACACAGATTCGATTGCAAAATGAAGAACAAGCTGTTAAAACGCTGAAAAATTTATTAAAGGAAAAATCATTAAATAAAACAACTAAAGAAGAAGCAAATACGGTGATTGCTATGGCTTATATTAATTTAGACAGTTTGCAGCAAGCCATAAATCATCTTAATAAAGCAACGGCATCAGCCTATAACAAAGAACAAACTGCACGTAATTTATTTATTCTTGGGCAACTTTACAGTGAAAAGGGATTGAAAGATTCTTCAAATATCGCATTTCAAAAAGTAATCGATTTTAAAAAAGCACCTTATAAGTATAAAATTCATGCGCAATTGGAAAAAGCCAAAAACGCAACCAATAAAAAAGATACGGAAACAACTTTGGAAGTGCTTAAAAAGTTGGTAAAAGATCGTGATAACAGACCTTATTTAGACGAATTGTATTACAGAATTGGAATGATTGAGCAGGAAAATAATAAAGACAATGCCATCGCCTATTTTAAAAAATCGCTAAAATCCAACAACAAAAGAAACCTTCAAAAAGAACTTTCTTATGAAGCAATCGGAAATTTATATTTCGACAAAGCCGAATTTTTAGTTGCCGGCGCGTATTACGACAGTATTTTAAACATCACACAAAGTAGAAACACAAAACGCATACGTCGTTTGACAAGAAACCGAAATAATTTAAATGAAATTATTTTATATGAAAACAGCTCAAAAATAAACGACAGCATTTTAACGCTTGTTGCTATGGGTGAAGAAGAACGAATTGCTTTTTTTAGTGATTATATTAAAAAGTTAAAGGCTGAAGAAGAAAAACAAACCGAAAAAACAAAGATTAAATCTGGTTTTTCTAATCAAAATGTTACCAAAGCAGAAACCGGCAAGCAGTCAGGAAAATGGTATTTTTACAACATTCAGGCTGTTGGTTTTGGAGAACAGGAATTCAGAAAAGTATGGGGCGATCGTCCTTTGGAAGACAATTGGCGTTTGAGTGGCAAAACTCAAACAAAAACTGGTGGCATTCAGGATATTGCTCAAACCAACGATCAAATTGGTATTTCCAAAAAATTTGAACTGAATTACTATTTGGATGAAATACCCAACAATAAATTTAAAATTGACAGCATTGAAAATGAACGCAACACCGCCTATTTTAAATTGGGAATTATTTATAAAGAGCAGTTTAATGAATTGGATTTGGCCAAAGAAAAGTTTGAAAAATTACTGACATTTAATCCAGATTTAACTTTGTTAATTCCGGCAAAATATCATTTGTATAAAATTTATGAAGGTGAAAATAATGAAAAAACAGCTTCTTTAAAAAATGATATTATTACAAATTATCCAACTTCAAAATACGCCAAATTTATTTTAAATCCGAATGAAGTGCTTAAAGATGAAGAGAAAAGTGCGGCAGAAAGTGACTATGCTTTAATATATTATGAATATGAAGCTGAGAAATTTGAAAGCGTAATTGAAAAAACCAACCTTGCAATAGTCAAATATATGGGTGAACCCATAGTTCCAAAATTAGAATTGCTAAAAGCCTATGCCATTGGAAAAACACAAGGCTTAGTTCCATTTAATGAAGCTTTGGAATTTGTTGCATTGAATTATCCAAATACCAAAGAAGCCAAAAAAGCTTTGGAAGTTATAGAAACCATAAAATTAAAATTATAGAATATTAGTAAAAATCAAAGAAAAATGTTTTTAGAAAAAAAAATAATCCCACCGTTAGTATCGGAAAGAAATGTAGTTGGAAAAAACACCTCAATAGTTGGTGATATTAAATCGGATGGAGATTTCAGAATTGATGGAAGCGTAGAAGGAACCATAAAAACAGGCGGACGCTTGGTTATTGGCGCATCGGGAAGCGTTAACGGTAAAATTATTTGCGACAATGCCGATATTGAAGGCATATTTTCAGGAGAACTGTTGGTGAATAATTTACTGACTTTAAAAGCTACAGCAAAAATATCGGAGATGTGGCCATAAGTAAA
>JBAZGP010000109.1:0-9892 GCA_041652835.1 Lutibacter sp.
GTCTTTAGCAGTAATGTTGATTTTCTCTTTTTCAAGATTGTTAAAAAGTCCGTTTACATATAATGGAATAGCGCCTGAGTTTCTAATGGCATTATATCCAAAATCCAAGGCTTGCATTTGTGGGTTTTTATAGTCTGCATCAAAACCGTTTAAGGTTTCCCAGACCAATTTTCTGACCGCAAATGCCTTTGGATTCAATCGCCAACTCACACATTCATCTAAATTATCATAATCATTTAAATACCAAAAAAAAACGGCTGTTTGATATACCAATTACGGAAAGGCATTTTTATAACCCTGTTCAAAAGAATTGTGCCAAATGTCGCCTGCGCCAAGAGATAAGGTTTCTAATTTTATAAAATCAGGATTCCCTGCATATAGGATTATTTCTCCATTTTTGGTTTTAAATGCTTTCAATTGCTGCATATTATTATTTTTACAATTTTATCACCCCTACGGTGCTACAAATAGGGCGCTCCTATGGAGCTACAAATAGGGCGCTCCTATGGAGCTACAAATAGGGCGCTCCTATGGAGCTACAAACATTTTGCTCCTACGGTGCTATAAACTGAACGCTCCTATGGAGCTACAAATAGGGTGCTCCTACGGAGCACTGATTGTGCCAACGAAGGTAATTCAATTTATTATTCTTTTTTTGCCACGTAGCGGAAAACTATTTGTAAAAAGATAAATTCATAGCCTTATTCGCGCTCCATAGGAGCGTTCTGTTTGTAATTTCACATGAATGAACATCCTTATAGCTCCATAGGAGCAACCTGTTTGTAATTTCACATGAATGAACATCCTCATAGCTCCATTAGGAGCGGCCTATTTGTAGCTCCATAGGAGCGACCTGTTTGTAATTTCACATGAATGAACATCCTTATAGCTCCATAGGAGCAACCTGTTTGTAATTTCACATGAATGAACATCCTCATAGCTCCATTAGGAGCGGCCTATTTGTAGCTCCATAGGAGCGACCTGTTTATGTTTATGTTTATGTTTTTATTCAATCCATTCAAATAAATAATTCTCATTATATTCAATCTCATACGTTTTTAAAAATTCAATATATTCTTCTTTAAAACTGGTCTTTTTATGATGTGCTTCCTGATTTGCAATATACTTAATAACGGTATCTATTTGATTTCGAGAATAAGAAAACGCTCCAAACCCTTCCTGCCAATTAAACTTTCCATTAATCCATTTGCTCTCGTCAATGAATTTAGAAGATCCTGCTTTTATATCTCGGACCAAGTCTGAGACAGAAATATTTGGTTTCATTCCCACCAATAAATGAATATGGTCTGGCATGGCATATATCGACAATAATTTTTGTTGCCGCTTTTGAACAATTCCTGTAATATATTTTTGCAACTCTTCTCGATGTTGTTTGCCAATAAGGTTTTGCCTTCCCTTTACGGTGAAAACAATTTGAATATAAATTTGTGAATAGGTGTTGGGCATAACAATAATATTAAATAATTAGGTTTACAATTAAGCTACAATCAGGGCGCTCCTATGGAGCTACAAACGGGTCGCTCCTATGGAGCTACAATTGGGGCGCTCTTATGGAGCTACAAACAGGTTGCACCTACGGTGCTACATTCATTTTGCTCTTACGGTGCTAATATATTTTCATAGAGCATCAAACTCTGTTTTGCCACTATTTCTATACTAAATTTTTGAAGCACCTTTTCTCTTGCTGCTATGCCAAATTCATTTCGTAAGGTTTCATTTTCAAGCAACTGATTTATTTTATGGGCATATTCCACATGGTTGGTGGGATGAGTTAAAAAACCATTAATTCCATCATCAATGACCTCAGATGCCCAACCAACATTAGAAGCTACTATGGCTTTTTGCATGGCCATGGCTTCTAACCACGAAACTGGCAAGGCTTCGGCAAAAGTAGGAAAAACACAAACCGTTGCTTCTTGAATGTATTGCTTTATTTTTTCATAAGGTACGCTTCCCTTATAGGTTACATTTTCCAAGGCTACCGGTGTAAACAATTGTTGCATCATTTCCCAAGTAGAAGGATTTCCTGAAATGATATCACTCGCATCACGCCCTACCAAAATAAGTTGGGCCGACGGATGTTGCTCCACCACTTTATTAAAGATTAAAGTCAGCTCTAAAAGCCCTTTTTTTCTTATCAAAGTTCCGAAATATAGAATACTATTTAAATTAAGGTTCCTTTCGAGAGGTTGCCGCGTCGCTACTCCCATGCGCCTGCTGGCCTGTTCGCTAAAAATGTTCGCCGAACATTTTATAAACGCTCCATCCCGCAATGACGGGTTCGATTCGTTTACAAAAGTTTGGGTATTTATTCCATTGGGGATGATGGTAAATTTTTTATTTAGGCCGAAGAGTTGGTTGGTTAAGTTGGCGGTAAATTCACTCACTGCAATATGACCATTTGCTTTTTGCAAGGCTCTTTTTTCATGAAATTTATTTACCCATTTTACTCGGCGCTGGTCTAAATGACAAAAATAAGTGTCGGAGCCATGAAGCCTAATCACGATTGGACATTTTTTGGGTTGAATAAAAGAGGTAATACCTGTCCAATCTGGAGCTTCCACCAAATCAATTGTGCCTTCTTTATATAACTGATTGATGATGTTTTCTATTTTTTTACGGGTCAGCCACCAAGACAATCCTTTTAATTTTACATTTTTTATTTGTTGTATGGTTATTCCTTCTTCTTCAAAAACAGCATCTTCTTTTTGCCCATACACCAACACACGCACTTTGCAACCTTGAGCCAAAAGACCTGCTGCTAAATTTTTAATGCTCGTGCCAATCCCGCCGGAGTTGCCGGTTTTGGGATGAGGATATTCGGGAGTGAGGAAAGCTATTTTCATGACAACAAAACTGAATAAATTGTTATTAAATAAAACATACTAAATTATTGATTGTTTAAATTTCACTTAAAAATTTTAATGTAATAATAAAGCTTAAGAATTTTGGCAAATTATTTTTTCAATAATTTCATATTTAAAAAATTACTGTTTTCTCTTGCTAATTTATAAAAATAAATTTTAGATTTTTTATCTTTAACCGTAAGCACTATGTCTTTTTTTATATAATCAGGTAAACTATCCTTACTTATCTTTGATATGCAAAAACTAAATGGGTATGCAGCATAGAAATCTTCCCTATTCAGTTTTTTATTTGTTTTTGATTGACGATTCGAATTCAAAAGCCATATATTAAGTGCATTCTTTTTAATGCTTAAATTTAATTTTTGATTTGGATTATTTAAAGAATCTGTTTTTAATTTATCTGCTTCAATATTAAACACATCATAGTATCTGCCAAATAATTTGAGAAAAGTGGTATTGTATTGCGGGAAGGCTTCTTTAGGATGATTTTGCAAATCCTCATCATAGTAAATAACACCCAGAGGATAATTCAACTGTGGTAAAACATTTTTAATCTCTGCAATAAATTCTTTGTCATAATAATAAATTCTTGAAGTAGAATGAAAGACATTATTTCCCCCAATAGTCTCTTTCATACCCATAATAGACTATGATAATTAATGCTAATTTAATTTTACCTAAAGTTAAACTAATTGGAGTTTGAATTAATAAGTAAATAATTAAAGCCAACACAAATGGTCCAAATGTATTAGTTAAAAATTGGTATGAGTCGCCAATGTTGTAAAACTTTGCATAAACAAGAATACAACTAATATAACATAGTAATAAGGTGATAAATAATTCTATGCGTAGAATTTTACTTAAAGATTTAGTTATAAATAATAACAATGTAGCTAACAAAAAACTGAGCCAGTAATAAGAAATAAACATTAATACGGCTTTCTTAAAAAATTGAATTATAAAATTCAAAATTGAAGTGTTATTGTAAATATTCAAATTTGAAGAACCAATATAAAATGCTTCTTTTTGTTGATTTAATAAATAAAAAATCAAAAAACCAAGTATTAGAAATGAAGAAATTCCTATAAATGGTAAATAATTTATAATTCGATTTTTTAATGTTCCTTTATCAAATAAAATATACCCTATAATTATTAAAAAGAGTAATAAAAAAATAGCAATTGAAGGTTGCGCTAAAAGTGGAATTAGAATTAAAAAATATAGGCCTTCTATTTTTTTCCCTTTTTCAAACTTATAAAAAAAATGAAAAATAATCGAAAAAATAATCGATAGTTTAGTATAGGAAATAATTCCAATAGGATCGTATGATCCTGGATTTGGTGCATAAAATAAATTAATAATATCTCTATACCAATGGCCGGCAAATGCAAATAAAATCAAAGTGGATAAAACAAGCGACCATATTAAATTAAATTTTCTTTTTAATAGTACAAATAAACTCAAAGAACATATAGAAATTGAAATAGTACTATAAAACAATTCCCAAATATAAATGGTGTCAATTTTTGTTATATCTAAGCCCAATGATACTAACCAAAAATCATTACTTCTGTAAGGTTGGGCAAAATCTAAAAACGGTAATAAAACATTTTCTAATCCAAAAACATTTTCATTTCCGCTTAAATTGTATCCCTCTGCTACTTTCATGTAAAATTCATAATCAACGAACAATAAATTAGGGCTATTATATTCGATATTCCAAAAATAACTTACTTTAAGAGCGAAAATTACAGACCATAATACCCCAATTATGAGTAATCTTTGAAAATAGATTTGTTTTTTTATTATGGGCGATTCGGTATGTTTTTTAATTATAAAAAAATAGCCTACTATCCAAACTACAACCAAAATTCCAACACTATTAAAACTCCCCTTAATAATTGCATACAAAGCTATAATGGATAAATACCCTAATAAAACTCCAATGAAGATGTTAATATTTCGGAAACGAAAAAGTGTCAGTCCTAATAAATCAGACAGTAGTAATAACGTTAAGCCTAAAAAATAGAGTATTATTATATCTGAAATCATAGCATCGAATAATATTTAATATTTCTGAAATTAGCAATTTTATCAAACATATTTTTTTATTTTATTTACAACCGTTTTAACATCCAATTCATAATACATAGGCAATCTTAACAATCTATCTGCAATTTTATCACTATTTATTAGCCTATCCAATTCCGCCGGAGTTTCCAGTTTTGAAGTGAGGATATTCGGGTGTGAGGAAAGCTATTTTCATCTAAGTCTTAATAAAAAAATTTATAATTTTACTTTTTCGAACCTCTTTTATAAATAGTATAAGGTCCGATAAGTTCTAATTCTTCATTATAATCATTGTTTACTAAATCTAAAATCATACTTGAATAAGAACTTCTAAAAATAACAGGGTTATCGGCTTTTTTTAAATAATCTTGAATAAAGTCTGTTTTGGATCCAATTGTATTAATAACAAATATTTTAAGAGTATCATTATCTTTATAAAAA
The DNA here is from genome assembly GCA_041652835.1 of Lutibacter sp. GTDB lineage: Bacteria > Bacteroidota > Bacteroidia > Flavobacteriales > Flavobacteriaceae > Lutibacter. Next base: position 5,400 of record JBAZGP010000109.1, read on the forward strand.
TCTCTATATAATAAATCACCAGTCTTTACTTTTTTAAAGCTTGAATTAGTTTCATAACCATTTCTATATAAATCGCATGAAATAAAAGCTGTCTTTCTGTCTTGAATAAAAATAATATTTTTATCTTTAATCAATAAATCAATTATATTTTGACGCTCTTTTGTAAATAAATCAATTTGGTTTTTCCATCCATTAACAAATATAGCATAAAAATAACCATATAAGGGTCTTGGTCCTTCAGGCATTGGCATATAAAAACCCGAATCCAATTTCAGATTAATTCCTTCAATTTTTATTCTTTTATCTGGGTTTTCAATGTGTTCTATATCCGATTTTATTTTTTTATTCGTGTTCAATTCAAAACCTGGTCCACAAAAAGACCCCGTTACATCTAATTGTATTCCAATAAACCAAGGGGCAATAACCGCTATCAAAAATATTATTTTTAACCATTTTCTTTTTAATAAATAATCCAGTCCAAAAACCATTAAGATTAAAAGCATTGGAAATAATGTAATTAAGAATTTGTATGAAGGAAAAAATCCAAATAATATAAAGGGAGATATAGATAAAAGCACCAATGAAATAATTGAAATAAATGTTTTTGGCTGGTTTTTATCCAATTCATAAATTTTGAAAAAACTAAAGAAAATAAGAATTAGTAAAGATGGTGTTAAAAAAGCCGAACCGGTTGCTAAAATTGACAATAACGATTTTTCACTATTTTCAATATAACCAGTAGTGAATTGAATTGTTTCATATATCCCGTGTAGGTTATAGCCTGTAACATAAATAAACAGAATTGCTAAAATAACACTAAGTAAATTGGCAAGTATAATCTTAAAAAATAATTTGAATGTGTCTTTTGAATAGTATTGTATCGGATAAAAATAAAGCGCTATACCCATATAAAGCGGCAATGAAATAAGCATTGTCCACCTAAAAGGAATGGCAATTGCAAATAATATTGTTGAAAATATTAAGAGTATATTTCGATTTGACCGTAAAAACTTAATAAACAGTATTAAAGAACAAAGTAAAAAGGCAAAACTAATATTTGTTGCGTTTATTATGAGGCTATGAAAAATAATATCCGGAACAATAAATGGTAATAAAATATATAGATATAATCTGTTTTTGACTGAAACCTGATTATTTCCTTCAAAAAAAACATCTAAAAATAATGCATATAGAACCAAAACTAAAAATCCCGAAATAAAAGAAACTAAAATGGCAAAATTCCGTAATGATTCTTCACTTTGATAATTGGTAAGCTCAATTAAAAAATCTAATCCTGAATTGTAAGAAGCATAAGGCTGTTGAATTAATGGGTTTCTGCCGCACAAATGATATAATATGGTAGCTGCGTCATCACCTTCAACGTAATTAAAATTTAAAGTGAACAGATAAAGAAATAGAAATAGTAAAAAATAATAGAAAATAATATATTTTGTTTGTTTCATATTTTAAAGTTGGCCTATTTTTTAACTTTTAAAGCCTTTTATTTTATTTACAACGGCCTCAGCATCCAATTCATAATACATAGGCAATCTTAACAATCTATCAGTAAATTTATAGCTATTTGGCAACTCACTTCCATCGTATTTCTCTTTATAATAAGGACTTGAATGTAAACTAATATAATGAAAAACAGCCAAAACACCCTCCTTTTTAAGATGCGCTATTAATGTGGTTCGTTGCGCCACGGTTTTGCAAACCAAATAAAACATATGGGCATTGTTTGTTGCTTCGTTGGGGATATTCATTATTTCAATATCATTTTTCACAGCCCATACTTTGAGATGAAGGTGGTAGTAATTCCAAATTTCAATTCTTTTTCTCTGAATTTCCTCTATATTTTCTATTTGTGACCAAAGAAAAGCGGCAGTTATTTCCGAAGGTAAAAAAGAAGAACCGGTATCCACCCAACCATATTTATTGACTTCACCTCTAAAAAATTCGGCCCTATTGGTTCCTTTTTCCCAAATTATTTCTGCACGTTTCATAAAACGAGCGTCATTAATAGCCAACATCCCTCCTTCACCCGACATAATATTTTTTGTTTCATGAAAGGAAAAGGCTGCCAAATGACCAATAGACCCCAAGGGTTTTCTCTTATAAAAAGAATCGATCGCCTGTGCTGCATCCTCAATAACAATCAACTTGTATTTTTCTGCCAATTGCATTATTTTATCCATATCACAAGCTATTCCGGCATAATGTACAGCAACAATAGCCTTCGTTTTTTTGGTAATCAGAGCTTCTATTCGAGTTGCATCAATATTAGGATGATGTGAATAAGAGTCTGCAAAAATAATTTTAGCGCCCTGACGCACAAAAGCCAGCGCAGTTGAAACAAAGGTAAAACTTGGCATAATCACCTCATCACTTGGCTGAATATTGGCCAAAATAGCACACATTTCCAATGCATCTGTGCAAGAAGTAGTTAACAATACTTTTTTGAACCCGTATTTTTTTTCAAAAAACGTGTGACATTTTTGAGTAAAAACACCATTGCCTGAAATTTTACCAAGCTTTACAGCTTCTTCAATATATTGGGTTTCCTTGCCAGTAAGATAAGGTTTGTTGAATGGGATCATATCTTCCAATAGTGTTTAATAATTGTCTTTTCAATTATATGGTATCCTAATCTTCCATAAAACCCACAAGCTTGTTCATTTTTTAGTTGTGTAATAATTCTTAGTTCATTTACCATAATATTGCTCAACTTGTTTTATACTGCTTGTATTAGTTTACTTCCTATTCCTGTTCCCTGCATTTTTAAAGCAGTTGCAATTAGTCCAATTGCAGCGTAATTCTCAAAAATTTTATAAGTGACAAAGCCTAAAATAGTATCGTTTTGTTTAAAGACTAACATATTATCAGCAAACTTTTTATTTAATGAATTATCAACCCAAATTTTATATAATTCCTCAAATTCATGTACTTTAAAATTTTCATCAAGTTTAAATCTACTGAATTTCCCACTTTCAAAAGCCAAATTATAAATTTGTTCCTTACAAATATCAATATCAAAAACTGAAAAAATGCAATTATCTATAAGTTCATTATTTTTTGAAAGGGTTTTAGAAAATATAACTTTGGTTTCAGTATAGGTTTGTCTAAAATGATCAATCTCAAAGGGTTCATCATCGGTTTGTCTCACGTAAAGTAAATCAAACCCTTCCATATCTTCTAAAATTTCATCTTTCAAAAACGCAACTTCTCCAACTTTTTTTTTAAAAAAAACAGAATCCCATTCTAAAAGTTTAGCTTTCATTTTATTTCATATGTGAATAATTATTTGCTTTTTATTGGTCATACTTCGACTACGCTCAGCACAGGAATGGGATCACCTTATCTTCATTGGTGTTTGCTTACAGCAAACTCTTTGTTTATGGTGATTTCATCTATAATAAACACTGGCCTGTTTTTTGTCTGGTCAAATATTTTACCAACATAAATTCCGGTTACGCCAATAGTTGTAATTATAATCCCCGATAAAAACCAAATTGAGACAATAATCGAACTATAACCTAATACTTCAATTTGATTGGTTATCGCTAAATAAACATTATAAAGCCCTAAAACAAATGAAATTCCTGAAATGGTCAATCCAAATTTAACAAAAAGCTTTAAAGGTTTATTGGAGAATGAAATAATCGAATTAAATGCCAAGCTTATTAATTTAGCATAATTATAACTTGAATTGCCTTCTTCTCTTTTTGCGTGTTCCACAATTATAGAAGTTGATTTAAAACCAACAAATTTAACAAACAATGGGAAAAATTTAATTGAATCAGAGATTTCCGAAATTGATTTAATCACTTTCGCATGGTATATCCCGAAATTGGCTACTTCATTGTCATACGTTGTGTCTGTAAAAAACCCATATATCTTAGAAAAAACAAAAGAAGTTGTTTTTTTTAAAAACCCGTCTTGTCTGCTTTTCCGTTTAGCCAACACAATATCATAACCCTCTTTGGATTTGTTATAAAGTTTTAAAACTTCTTTGGGTTGATCTTGTAAATCGCAATCCATTACTACAATCCACTCCCCTTTTACTAAAGATAAACCTGCCATAATTGCAGGATGTTGCCCAAAATTTCTGCTAAGTCGAATGCTTTTTACTTCAGAATATTTGGAAGTTAGTTGTTTCATCACCTCCCAGCTATTATCCGGACTTCTATCATCAACCAAAATAATCTCATAAGGTTGATTAATTTCTAACATTACTTTTTGAATTTCGTGTACCAATTTTTCAAGCATTTTTTCCGCTTTATAAACTGGGCTTACAAAAGAGATAATAGGGTTTAATTCTTTCATTCATCAAATATTTAACAATAGCAATAAGTTTCTAAAAGTATCAATAAAAATTCAATTAATTAGTTATTTTCTCCTATCCCCAACCCTTTCCCAAGGAAAGGGAGCTTAATTCTGCTTATTATTGACATTAATTTAATATTTGTAGGTAGTTGCTTACCATTTTATCA
>JBAZGP010000110.1:0-9877 GCA_041652835.1 Lutibacter sp.
TATTTTCACTGGTAAAGTAGAGGGTATCAACGTCTTTTTTGTAAGATATTATTTTTGAAGGAAATTGATTTCCTTTTAATTCGAGTTCAGTATTTATAATCATAAATTAAATTATTTGATCAAAGTGCAAACCTACTAAAATAAATAATTTAATAAATATTATTTCCATTAAAAATATTCCTCTTTATTAACAAAACCAAAAAATAAGGCGAGCCAACTATATTAATTTTAATCGAAGCTTAAAATTGAAATACCCAATGGTGGCACAACAAGTGTTGCCGAATAATCTCTGCCTTTCCAATTTTGTTTTTTTACGGTAATCTTTTCAGCGTTAACTACGCCACTTCCTCCATATTGTTGAAGGTTGCTGTTAAATATTTCCAGTAATTTTCCTTTTCTTGGAACGCCTATTTTATAATTTTCTAATGTTTGTGGAGAAAAATTACAGATTACCAGCACATCTTCCTTCGGATTGTTCCCTTTTCTTATATAGGAAATTACTGAATTCTCGGAATCATCATAACTTATCCATTCAAAACCTTCGTTGCTAAATCCTTTTTCATATAAAGCTGGTGTAGTTTTATAAAATTGGTTTAAAGCCGCGAAATAATTTTGGGTATTTTTATGCGGATAAAATTCCAGCAAATTCCAATCCAAACTTTTTTGAAAATTCCATTCTTCATAGTGACCAAATTCATTTCCCATGAACAATAACTTTGTGCCGGGATGCGTAAACATATAGCCATACAGCAATCTTAGATTTGCAAAGCGCTGCCATTCATCGCCGGGCATTCTGCTTAAAATGGATTTTTTGCCGTGCACCACTTCATCGTGCGAGAGCGGCAGCATAAAATTCTCGGTAAAAGCATAAGTTAAACTAAAAGTAATTTCATTTTGATGGTATTCTCTGTAAATGGTATTTTTAGAAAAATAGTCTAAAGTATCATGCATCCAACCCATCATCCACTTCATTCCAAAACCCAATCCGCCCATAAAAGTTGGCTTGGAAACCATAGGAAATGCGGTAGATTCTTCTGCAATAGTTTGCACATCTGGAAACGATTTATACACTTCTACATTCAATTCTTTTAAAAACGAAACCGCATCTAAATTTTCATTTCCGCCATAAATATTTGGTTCCCATTCACCAGCTTCACGTGAATAATCCAAAAATAACATAGAAGCTACAGCATCAACGCGCAATCCATCTGCGTGATATTGTTCCAGCCAAAAAATGGCATTGCTAATTAAAAAGGAACGCACTTCATTTCTTCCATAATTAAAGATCAGGCTTTTCCAATCCTGATGAAATCCTTTTCGTTTATCGGGATGTTCATATAAACTTGATCCATCGAAATAACCAAGTCCGTGAGCATCTTCAGGGAAATGTGATGGCACCCAGTCTAAAATAATTCCAATTTCATTTTGATGAAATTTATCGACCAAATATTTAAATTCCTCAGGATACCCAAAACGGGAAGTAGGCGCAAAATAACCTGTGATTTGATATCCCCAAGATGGATCATAAGGATATTCCATAATGGGCATAAATTCTACGTGTGTAAAATTCATTTCTTTAACATATTTCACCAATTCGTCTGCCAATTCAAAATAAGATAGAGACCTGTTTTCTTCTTTATTTTTTCTCCATGAACCCAAATGCACTTCATAAACCGAATAAGGTGCATCCAATGCATTATTTTTCACACGTGTGTTCATCCAGCTTTTATCTTGCCATTTGTAGGTATCTTCCCAAACAACAGAAGCTGTTTTTGGCGGATGTTCACACCTTCTGGCATAAGGATCGGCTTTTTCGCTAATGTAATTATTAATATTTGAATGAATTTTGTATTTGTACAAATTTCCTTTTCCCACATTAGGAATAAATCCTTCCCAAATGCCAGAAGAATCCCAACGTACATTTAAGTTAAATTCACCATCAACCCAATGATTGAAGTCACCAATTACCGAAACCTGCTTTGCGCTGGGCGCCCAAACCGCAAAATAAGTGCCTTTTACATCATTTACAGTGATTATGTGAGAACCAAATTTTTCATACAAACGATAATGTTTTCCACTTTTAAATAGATCAATGTCAAAATCTGTAAAAAGACTGTGTGTAACTACATTCGTCATAAATTATATTATAAAACCATTTGGAATTAAAGCGCTTTTTTTAACGACAACTATGCCATCTCGTACCACATAAGTTTCTGTTTCTGTATCTTCAAGATGCTTTCCGCCATTAATTCTCACATCATCACCAATGCAGCAGTTTTTGTCCAAAATGGCATTTTTAATAAAACAGCGTGCGCCAATCCCCATGGAAATAATATTTTCATTCACTATTTCTTCAAGTGGTTGGTAAAAATCACTTCCCATCATATACGTATTAATAACAGTTGATTCTTTATCAATTCTTGAACGAACACCAATTACGGAATGTTCAATTTTTGCAGCATTTATGATACAGCCATCGGCAATAACGGTTTTATCCATCAAAGTTCCTGATATTTTCGAAGTAGGCAACATACGGGCATGCGTAAAAATACGCTTTTGTGTACTGTACAAGTCAAATTTCGGAAAATCATCTGTTAATCCTAAATTTGCTTCAAAAAATGAATCTATATTTCCGATATCTGTCCAATAGCCTTCATACTGAAAACTTACAACTTTATGTTTATTAATGGCTTCGGGAATTATATGTTTACCAAAATCATTTGCATCCGTACCACTCATTAATTCCACAAGAAGTTCTTTATTAAAAATATAAATCCCCATTGAAGCAAGATAATTTCGATCTTCTTTTTTCATTTCATCACTCACTTCAGAAGTCCAATCTGGTAACAATTCAGCAGCAGGTTTTTCAATAAAAGAAGTAATTTCATCTTTATCATTTGTTTTCAAAATCCCGAATGAAGTGGCATCTTTTGCATTCACAGGAATTGTTGCAATAGAAATTGCAGCATTCTTTTTTATGTGTTTTTTAATCATTTTCTCAAAATCCATTTGGTACAATTGATCGCCAGACAAAATTAACGCATAATCAAAATCGTGATTTAAAAAGTGATGCATACTTTTACGCACGGCATCAGCCGTTCCCTGAAACCAAGTGTCATTTCCAGGAGTTTGTTCTGCCGCCAAAACATCAACAAATGCAGAACTGAAAAAGCTAAAATAATAAGTGTTTTTAATGTGCCTATTGAGTGATGCTGAGTTAAATTGCGTTAAAACAAACATACGCTTGATGTTTGAATTGATGCAATTTGAAATAGGAATATCCACCAATCTATATTTTCCTGCAATTGGAACAGCTGGTTTTGAACGTGTTGCTGTTAATGGATGTAATCTTGCTCCTTGACCGCCACCCAATATAATTCCTAAAACTTTATCCCCTACCATAATTTACTGATTTAATGATTTATATAAATTGATATATGCTGTTGCAGAAGCATCCCAAGAATGGTTGATGCCCATGACTTTTTTTCTTATCTTATTGTATTTTAGTTGATTTTCATACAATTTTACGCCTCTTTCAATAGCTTCTGTTATTTCTGAAACCGTAACTTCCTTATGACAAATTCCAAATCCATTCTTTTCTGAAATGTCAATAACGGTATCTTTTAAACCTCCAATACTTCTTACAATTGGTATTGATCCATAACGCAAAGCGTACATTTGGTTTAACCCGCAAGGTTCAACCCTTGAGGGCATTAAAATAAAATCGGCTCCAGCATAAACAATATGTGCCAATTTTTCGTCATACCCTATAAAAGCGTTATATGAACCCATAAAATCCTTTTTAAGCTCTTTCAATTGCGCTTCTACAACTTCATTTCCTGAACCCAATAAAAATATTGAAATATTGCCTTTTTGAAGGGCTTTTTTAAAAGTTTCTGGAAATAAATCGGCACCCTTTTCCCCTACCAATCTCCCAATAAATGCAAAAAGAGGTTTTTCAAAGTCCAAATTAAAATTGATACACAGCCATTTCTTATTAGCTGCTCTTCCAATTTCAACAGTATTTTGAGTATAATTTTTTACTAAGTATGGATCTGTTTCCGGATTCCAAACTTCCCAATCTATACCATTCAAAATTCCTGTGCATTTTGCACTTTCATGACTCAATAAAGTTTCCAGTCCATTGGCATCTTTCTTAAGTTCTTCCATATAACTTGGTGAAACTGTGGTTACTTTCCAAACACATTTTATAGCGGACGCCAACGGATTGATGTTTCCATACCAATCCAACAACCCAACATTATTAAAATTAAATTCTGGTATCAAACCAATTTTCTCATGTGAAAACCAGCCTTGATATTGTGCATTGTGAATGGTAAGCACTGTTGGAATATTTTTTAATGCCGAATACTTCTTGCTTTGCGTCATCATAAAGGGAATAAGTCCGGTATGATGGTCGTGACAATGAACTGTTGTTGGTTTTTCTTCCCAAGTAAGCATCCAATCCAGAGTTGCAATCTGAAAAGCTAAAAACCGATCGGTATCATCAAAAGAATACACATAATCTTTAAATAATAACGCAGGAACATCCACTAAATACAGCTTGAAACCAAGATTATTATCAGTTATTGTTTTAATTTGATAGAAATATTCTTGTTTTCCTAATTTTAATTTTGAGCTGAACAATACCGAAAATTCAGTTTCTTTGGTAAATTTATTGTCATAAAAAGGCATAATTACTTCTGAAGTGAAACCTGCATCATTTTGATATTTTGGAAGCGCGCCAACAACATCAGCCAAACCACCTACTTTAGCGACCGGATAACATTCAGCAGAAATATGTACTATTTTCATCTTTGGCATTTTTTTTAGAAAAGTTTGTTGGTGGTAGTACCAAGATGAAAATTTACGAAAAATTCTTCAATAAGAAAAGATTTTAAAATATATATTTCACAAAACCAACGGAAAAATAAAAGAGGGAAATTTTTCAATTCCCCTCTTCAAATTATAATGCTTTAAGCACTTGATTTTCAACTATTTTGCTAAAGCTGCATGTTCTTTTTTAATTAAATTTAACGCTGAACCTTCTTTAAACCATTCAATTTGACTTTGGTTGTAAGTGTGGTTTAATTGGATGGTATTTTTGCTTCCATTGGCATGAACCAACTCCAAAGACAATTGTTTTCCTGAAGCAAATTTATCCAAATCCAAAAAGTTAAAAGTATCATCTTCCTGAATCAAATCATAATCTGCTTCATTGGCAAATGTCAATCCCAACATTCCTTGTTTTTTAAGGTTTGTTTCATGAATACGTGCAAAAGATTTTACAATAACTGCCACAACACCCAAATGACGAGGTTCCATTGCTGCGTGTTCTCTTGAAGAACCTTCTCCGTAATTATGATCGCCAACAACAATTGAATAAACACCTGCGACTTTGTAAGCTCTTCCTGTATCTGGCACTGTACCATATTCATTTGTCAATTGATTTTTTACCTTATTGGTTTCTTTCCCAAACGCATTCACCGCTCCAATTAAGCAATTGTTTGAAATATTGTCTAAATGTCCTCGAAAACGCAACCAAGGACCTGCCATAGAAATATGGTCGGTAGTACATTTTCCAAAAGCTTTTATCAATAATTTAGCACCTTTAACAGTATTTCCAATAGGTTGAAACGGTGTTAATAGTTGTAATCTTTCAGAAGTTGGACTCACCAAGACTTCTATTCCGCTACCATCTTTCATTGCGGCAACATAACCTGCATCTTTTACATCGAAGCCATTTGGTGGCAATTCAAAACCAGTAGGTTCTGTAAATTTAACTTCAACACCATCTTCATTGATTAGTGAATCGGTCATCGGATTAAAATCCAATCTGCCGGATATTGCAATAGCGGCAACCATTTCCGGTGAAGCCACAAAAGCATGAGTATTTGGATTTCCATCTGCACGTTTTGAAAAGTTTCTGTTAAAAGAGTGAATAATGGTATTTTTTTCTTGTTTTTCAGCACCTTCTCTGTCCCATTGTCCAATACAAGGTCCACACGCATTTGTAAATATTTTAGCGTTTAAATCCTCAAAAATCGTCAATAATCCATCGCGTTCAGCCGTAAAACGAACTTGTTCAGAACCTGGATTGATACCAAATTCAGCTTTTGCAACTATTTTATGATCTACCGCTTGTTTGGCTACTGATGCCGCTCTTGATAAATCTTCATAAGATGAATTTGTGCAAGAACCGATCAATCCCCATTCAACTTTTAAAGGCCAATCATTTTTTGTTGCTTTTTCAGTCATTTCACCAACTGGCGTAGCCAAATCTGGCGTAAACGGACCGTTTAAATGAGGTTTTAATTCAGATAAATTAATTTCAATTACTTGGTCAAAATATTTTTCAGGGTTTGCATATACTTCATCATCACCTGTTAAATAAGAAGCTATTTTATTGGCTTCATCGGCTACTTCATCACGGTCTGTTGCACGCAAATAACGTTCAATTGATTCATCATAACCAAATGTTGAAGTTGTGGCACCAATTTCAGCACCCATATTACAAATAGTTCCTTTTCCAGTTGCTGATAACGCTTTAGCTCCTTCACCAAAATATTCAACAATTGCACCGGTACCGCCTTTTACGGTTAAAATACCTGCAACTTTTAAAATAACATCTTTTGGGGCAGTCCAGCCAGAAAGTTTTCCTGTTAATTTAACCCCAATCAATTTTGGAAATTTTAATTCCCAAGCCATACCAGCCATTACATCAACAGCATCTGCGCCGCCTACTCCAATAGCAATCATTCCAAGTCCGCCTGCGTTTACAGTATGCGAATCTGTTCCAATCATCATTCCTCCAGGAAACGCATAATTTTCAAGTACCACTTGATGAATAATTCCAGCGCCTGGTTTCCAAAAACCAATTCCATATTTATTAGACACAGAAGCCAAAAAGTTAAATACTTCACTGCTGTTATTTAATGCCGCCTGCAAATCTTTATCTGCACCAATTTTAGCTTGGATTAAGTGGTCACAATGAACCGTTGTAGGAACCGCCACTTTATCTTTTCCGGCTTGCATAAATTGAAGCAAAGCCATTTGTGCAGTTGCATCCTGACAAGCAATTCTATCTGGTGCAAAATCTACATAATCTTTGCCACGAACAAACGCTGTTTTTGCTTTGCCCTCCCAAAGGTGGTTGTATAATATTTTTTCAGCTAAAGTTAAAGGTTTTCCAACTATAGTTTTTGCAGCATCTACGCGTTCTGCCATTCTGTTGTAAACTCCTTTAATCATTTCAATATCAAAAGCCATATTTGTGTTTTTTATAAGTTATTTTAATTTAGCAAAGGTACAAAAAAGGATTCCTTTATTTAACAAAAAGGCAGTAACAATGGTGCTTTTGAAGATATAAATATTTATAACACCCTTTTTCTTTAAAAAGCTAAAAAACAATTACGAAAACGATATAGATATTAAGAATATGATAAAAAAGAGAAATATAATTTTCAAATTAACAATGCAGAATATGAATGAATTTTATATAGTAAGAGCATTTAACTTCTTTTATATTTTTTGTCTCTATACTTTAGAATAGGCAATTCAAAATAGCGATAAATAATGTTTGAAAATATTATGGTAACCATTAAAAATAAAAAAATTAAACCAATCTTTTGTATAATAGATTTATTGAATACATCAAAAATCTTCTGCATTCCAAGCAATACTATAGAATAGTTGACCAAATAAATAGAATATGAATTCACACTAATAAATTTAATTGGTTTCAAAAAAAATCCTGAGTAATTTAAAGTAGAAAAATACGGAAATAAAAGTGCCAAACTTAGAATTACTGTTTGCAGATAAACAAATACATAAAAGCCTATACTGCTTTGGGGAACTAAATTAAAATTATAAATAATGACATGGATCAATATAAAAATCAACAGCCCTATAAATAATATATGCAATTTAAATTTTTCCATAATTTTAGAATACTTACGAACTATATAAACGGCTAAAAAACCGATATAGATAGAATCTATTCTATAAATGACTACCTTTCTGAATGATGTACTCCAATCGCTATACGAATTTATTTCAGCAGAAAAATAATACAAAACTTTTAAAAAAGTCAAACAGAAAATTGATACTAAGATAATCCAGAGAAATAATTTTTCATTATTGCTGTTTTAAAGAATTTAAAGCTAAAAAATAGCAAAAAAGGTAAAAGCAAATAAGCGTATTCTTCTATTGATAAACTCCAAGCTTCTGTAAAAAAATCAGGATGTGGAGTTGAAAAATTTTGTAAAAAAGGAATATACAACAATATGGATTTTGGTAAATTATCCCCTAAAAACAAAAAAATCAAAACATTCAAAAATAGCACTAAAAAATAATTGGGAAGTGTTCTAAACCATCTCCGCTTCCAAAAACTAAACAAATCCTCAAACCTTGTTTTTTGAAGTTCTATATGTCTTAAAAGAATCCCTCCTATTAGGAAACCGCTTAAAACAAAAAACAAATCTACACCTATCGCTCCTAAAATTCTTATTCCAATAAAAATGGGATTTTTAGAATTCGGGAAAACCAATAGAGTTGCATGTGACATTACCACCAAACCAATTGCAATCGATCTAATAAGATCTAATCCAAAAACTCTATTAATTCTTGTTAAACTCATTTATTAAAATTTGAATAAAAGTAACCTTTTTATTCAAATTGCTGAGATTTCAAACAATTCTAAAAAAGATAAAAAAAGTAGATCTATAAGCCGGATTTTGTACTTCGAAAAGTTCTTATCATTTATCTATACTATAAATTGCTCTATAGTTCAAGCTGCCTACCCCTTGAAATAATGCGAGTAACACTAAAATTTCAATATACATGGCATTTCACCGCATAGAGTTTACCTGGTTTCACTACAGCCGAACTGTACTTGCTTTCTGTTGCACTTGTCCTCAGCTTACGCTGGACGGATGTTATCCGCTATGCTACTCTTTGGTGTCCGGACTTTCCTCTCCAATAAATTGAAGCGATAAGACGACCTACTTATTTTTTTGCAAATTTACGCTAAATTTTTATAAAAAAAAACCCACTCAAGACTGAGTGGGAAAATTGCTATGAAAAAGAAAAAGTGTTATTAGTTATTTCACTAACAACTTTTCAAAGTTAAATAATTTTAATATACAAAAAAATAAAATTTATATTTTTTTAAGAAAACATATCTTTTACTTTTTCAAAAAACGATTTATCTAATTTTGAAGGATTTGGCTTAAAGTTTTCGTTCTTTTTATTGGCTTCAAAAAACACTGCTTGTTCTTCTGAAAGATTTTGGGGCGTCCAAACATTAATATGAATCAACAAATCACCGTTTCCATAGTTATCTATACTTGGTAATCCTTTTCCGCGTAAACGTAAAATTTTTCCTGATTGTGTTCCCGGTTCAATTTTGATTTTCACTTTTCCTGATACCGTATCAATGTTTTTTGAAATTCCCAATACCGCTTCAGAAAAATTAATATACAAGTCGAAGTGTAAATTTGTTCCTTCCCTTTTTAGGGTATCATGGATAATTTCTTCAATTACTACAATCAAATCCCCGTCAATGGCATTATTCCCTGGAGCTGCATTCCCTTTCCCGTTTACTTTTAATTGAACGCCTTCTGTAACACCGGCAGGAATTTTTATTGAAACCGTTTCTTCTCTAAGTTCTAATCCATCACTGTCTGCATTTTTTGATCTTTTATCCAGAATTTCCCCTGCTCCGTGGCAAGTTGGACAAGTGGATGCCGATTGCATACGTCCTAAAATGGTATTGGTCACCCGCATCACCTGACCAGTACCATTACAAGTAGTACAGGTTTTACAGGTTGATCCTTCAGCCATTACTTTTCTGCGAACTTTTACCTTTTTTTCTACA
>JBAZGP010000111.1:0-9857 GCA_041652835.1 Lutibacter sp.
AAGGCTTAATTGAAATAGAAGGAACCGATCCTCCAATTGCAAAACAAATTGCCATCCAGTCTGATGGTGATTTTAACAAAGCACTGCACTTATTGCACAACGACACTTCTGATGAACAATTTGAACAATGGTTTATCACTTGGGTAAGAGCCGCTTTTAAGGCAAAAGGAAATGCTGTAGTTATCCAATTGCTTATTGAATGGAGCGATACCATTTCAAAAACTGGGAGGGAAACCCAAAAGCGCTTTTTAAACTATTGCCTACAATTTTTCAGACAGGCGTTATTGTTGAATTATAACGCGGAATCATTAGTGTTTTTGCAACCTAAAACACCTAATTTTAATCTGGAAAATTTTGCACCTTTTGTGCATAGCGCAAATATTATAGAAATTGACAAAGAATTAAATGAAGCCATTTACCACATAGAAAGAAATGGAAACGCCAAAATAATTTTACTGGATTTGTCCATAAAATTAACCCGACTTTTACATCTAAAAGAAGAATAACCAATCACATTTTATTATGTCTATATTCAACAATCACTCCGCCGAAATTTTAGTCTTGCTGTTTCTTATTATCACATTTTTACAATCGGGAATTGATAAATTAACCGATTGGAAAGGAAACGTTACTTTTATGACCAGTCATTTTAAAAATTCTCCGCTTCAAAAAATGGTTCCGCTATTGCTGCTTACGGTGTTAATTTTTGAAATTTCTTCAGGTATTTTAATGCTTATTGGCTGTTATTATCTTGTTGCGGATGATGTGGTAACCATTGCAAAAGTTGGGCTGGAATTCGCAGCCATTACTTTGCTTATGTTATTAACTGGACAGCGTTTGGCAAAAGATTATGCGGGTGCAATGACCATTGCCGTTTATTTTATTTTAGCTATTTTAGGACTTCATTTGTTAAACTAAACCATAAAAAAATGAAACGAGCTTTACAAATTTTGACACACATAGAAATAATTAATGGTGAACAGCATCTGTTACCGCTAAAAAATAAAATTTAAACAGATGAAAATATTAGGAATAGGATCTCGAATTAAACACGAAGAATTTGGCTTGGGCGTGATAACCAATGTAAGCACCAAAGACTATTGGGTTACATTTATTGAAAACGGCTTGGAAACCATTCCGCTCGACAGTAAGTTAGAAATTATAGAATGTGTTGAAAATGAAGTGGATACGGTTAGTTTTTATGATGTTGAAACCACTTTAAAAAACTTACTGAAACAATGGTCGGACATTTCAGAAGTAGTTCATCTTGGAGACCGATGGAAAGGCGGTAAATTAATTATGGAGCCAAAAGACACAAAATTGGCTAGTAAAGAAATACCAATCGAAATCTTTTTTCATAAAATTGTGATGGTAAGGGACCGATTGAGAGTAATGGAACAAAAAATAAATTCGAGTAAATTGGATGATTTGGATAAAGTTGATTTGCAACAATACATCACCAGAATTTATGGAAGTTTAACCACCTTCAACATATTGTTTAAAATTAAAGAACAGCAGTTTGAAGGATCGAAATCGGAATAAAACAAAAAAAGGCGGTCAAAAATAATTTAGACCGCCTTTTTCTATTTTAAAATATATTAAATAACACCTTGATCTAACATAGCATCGGCAACTTTAATAAAGCCGGCTATATTCGCTCCTTTTACGTAATTAATATATCCATCTTTTTCAGTTCCGTATTTAGAACAAGTTGTGTGGATTGAAGTCATAATCTGGTGCAATTTAGCATCAACTTCTTCCACTGTCCAATTTAATTTCATGGCATTTTGCGACATTTCTAATCCAGATACGCCAACACCTCCAGCATTAACCGCCTTGCCTGGTCCAAATGGCAATTTGTGCTTATGAAATAATTCAATAGCTTCAGGTTTACAGCCCATATTAGATACTTCTGCAACGTATTTTACGCCGTTTGCAATTAATGATTTTGCATCCGCACCATCCAATTCATTTTGGGTTGCGCTAGGCATAGCAATGTCACAGGCAACTTCCCAAGGTTTTTTACCAGCGATAAATTTAGCTTCTGGAAATGCAGTTGCATAAGGAGAAACAATATCGTTGTTTGACGCTCTAAGGGTTAATAAATAATTGATTTTTTCAGCATCTAAACCTTTTTTGTCATAAATATATCCGTCTGGGCCAGAAATGGTAACCACTTTACCGCCAAGCTCAGTAACTTTTAGGGCAACACCCCAAGCCACATTACCAAAACCTGAAATAGCAACTATTTTGCCTTTAAAGGAATCGTTATTAGCTTCTAACATTTCTTTTGTAAAGTAAGATGCTCCAAAACCAGTAGCTTCAGGTCTTATTAAACTTCCACCCCAATTTAAACCTTTACCGGTGAAAACTCCACTATTTTCAAATTGTAATTTTTTATACATTCCGTACATAAAACCAATTTCTCTAGCGCCAGTTCCAATATCTCCAGCAGGAATATCTTGGTTAGGACCAATAACGCGCCATAACTCTAACATAAAAGCCTGACAAAAACGCATAATTTCCATATCTGATTTTCCCTTCGAATTGAAATCTGATCCTCCTTTAGCGCCACCCATTGGTAAAGTAGTTAATGCATTTTTAAAGGTTTGCTCAAATCCTAAAAATTTAAGAATGCTTAAATTTACACTTGGATGAAGGCGAATGCCTCCTTTGTAAGGTCCAATTGCATTGTTAAATTGTATTCTGTGACCTAAGTTAACCTGAACTTTTCCTTCATCATCTACCCAAGAAACCCTAAAAGTTAAGATTCGATCAGGTTCAATCAATCGTTCAATTATTTTTGCTGCTTCATATTGAGGATTTTCATCATAAACTGTTTTAATAGATTCTAGCACCTCATGAACAGCCTGCAAGTACTCCTTTTCACCTGGATGTTTGGTTTCCAGGTTTGTTAATATATTTTTTACATTCATAATAATATAATTTAAAAGTATTTGAAATTTATTAAATATTTAAATAATTAGCTACAAAATTACAGATATTATATTAATTTCTAATTAAAAAAAAGCCAATTATTAAATATTTTCGTATTTCCCTATAGCTTCTCGTCAAAGAAAAACCAATAGCACAAATACAATTCCTTTTATATCTAAAAAACAACTGAAAATTTCAATTTTTGCAGCTAAAATTCCCCAATTAAAGTTTACATAAATCCTTCAAGAGGTGCTTCATCACTAAATTTTTCGGATAGACTTTGAAATTGGTTAATTTTAATTCCCTCTTTAAAAATAGCTGCCTTATTGCTTTTTCCCTCAATAATAACAGTTAAAGGCGCTTCAAAATACACATGCCTTAAATAGTCATCTTCATAACTTGCCTTTTGGCTGTTTAAATACTCCAAATTGAAAAATCCGTCATCCATAAAAGGATTTATGGTTAAATAGCCCACTTTAAAAGAGGTTAACTTTTGAAAAAAATGCGTTCCCTGACTAGGGTCAATTCTGAAATTATTAAGCCCGGCTTCTACAATTATTTTTGCCGATGCTATTTGTGGCCAAATTACTGGAATTCCAAGCCATGGATCACTTGATCCCCATCTTCCGGGTCCAACCAAAATATAGTTCTTGTCCAACGCTGCGAATTTTTTATTAATTTGCTCAACGGCAGCTGCAATTTTCCTTGTATTTGCAGAATTAAAAGTTTCCGGTTTAATATAAACTAAATCGTGTATATTCTCATAATTCCCATTACCCAAAGCCGATTCTGAATAAATTATGGTGTCTTCAACATTAAAGTTTTCTGGCAGAGTGCTTAAAGTTTCTATGCTTTCCACGATGGGCCTGATTTGCAAAAAACTAAATTCTTTTGGATGGCCTGCAGGCACATCCAAATTAACCGCGAACTCCATTTCAATGGGATTTCGCATTTCGCGTTGCCCAATACGCAGTAAATCCTGTAAAATTTCTGGTAACGGAAACGTATTGTATTTTAAGATATTATCAAAAGTAATTACCCTAATTCCGTCGTGCAAAACTCCCGGTTTTATCATGTTATTTTGCAAATCGAAAGTTGAAGCCACAAATTTTAAGGATCCGTGATCTTCGGCATCTCTGATGGAAATTTTCTTTTTGTTGACAGCTTCACTGGTTGATGCCACATAGCTGTCAGGATTCATATCTAACCCATAAAAAAATTGTTGCGTATCACGTTGGGTTGAGTCTGGAGATGAAAGCTGAAGCACTTTCTTTGGATGGTAGGGTGAAAACCGCAAGGTAGTTCCACCACCAACAATAATTTCACCCAAACCCAATGCAATATTGACGGTACCTTCATTGGGCAATTCATGATCAATAGGGTAAAAATTTATGGAACGGGCTACCCCAGAAATGTTTGGATAATAAACATCATCATATTGCTTGCCTGTTACTTCTTGTAAAATAACGGCCATTTTATCTTCTTCAATGGTATGGGAAGTTGCTTTTAAATAGATTTTGCTATTTTTAAAAAAAGCAGATGCCATAACAGATTTAATCGCACTGGAAAGCATCTCTAACATTTTTTCCTTATCTGCATTTGGAATCATATAAGTTGCAAAGACACCGGCAAAAGGCTGATAATGGGAATCCTCCAATACACTGGAAGAACGAACGGCAATAGGGGATTTACTTACTTTCAAAAAGACTTGAATGTCTTCCATCACCCATTTCGGCAATGGTTTTGAGATAAATTTATTTAAAATTTGTTCATCATCATTACAATTGGCCACAAACCCAATCAGGTCATGTTTTTCCATAAATTCATCAAAAACCTCTGTACTTAATACTACCGTTCGAGGTATGGAAATGTTAACATCTTTATATTTATTGAACAATTTATGTCGTTTCAAAAATGAGTCTATAAATGCCAATCCTCTACCTTTTCCGCCTAAAGATCCCTCTCCAATTCGTGCAAAACCCAAGTATTCATCATAAGTATTTTTGCTGAATTTTGAAATTACGCCTCTTGATCGGTAAACGCGATATGCTTTAATTGCTTTTATTAAAAATTCCCGGATTTCCTCCGGATTTTCAAAATCATCATATTCAACGTTGCTGAATAAGTTAGCCAAAGGAAAAAGCGCTCTGGATTTTAACCATTTTGAGAATTCACTTCTTTTGGCATGATAAACGATAGAATCTGAAGTAACCGTATTCAAAGCGCGCTGAAAGGCATTCAAATCTTCTGCCGTCGCCAAAATCTTCATTTGAATAGGATCCCAAAACTCAAAAGCCCCAAATGAAAAATATTTAGTGATGTATTTTTTAATTTCTTGGCCTAATGTTTCAGAATGTTTGTATAGAAATTTTCCTTTTAACTCTAATGCCCGTTTTTCATTATCTTGATCTGAAGATTGTATCAGGAATGGGAAATAACGTTCCAAACTTCTTACGTATTTTAAAAACTCAAAGCCGGCATTGGGGTCGCGTTTGCCATCTTTAAAATAACTGACATCAGAAATAATACCTAAAAGATTGTGCTTATATTTTTCAAAAAGCGCCAAGCCTTCTTCATAGTTTGTAGCTAACAAAATTTTTGGTCGTCCCCGCATAAGCATCATTGTCCTGTGTTCATTTAAGCCTTCAGACATAAATGAATGCGTTTGTTTCAAAATAATTTTATACATAATAGGCAAATACCTGGAATAAAATTTCAGTGAATCTTCCACCAGCAAAATGGCTTTAACCCCAATTTGATTGATATCCTTTTCAGCATTCATGCTATCTTCTGAAAGTTTAATGATGGCCAAAAAAATGTCGACATTGCCATTCCAATGAAAAACAAAATCGATGATTCCTGTATTTTCACTCAATACTTTTTTCCGCAATTCGGAAGAATAGTGGCTTAATGCGGCAATAGGAATGTTAGGATAAGCTTCTTTTATCAATTTTGAAGTTTCAAAAGCTTTGTAGTTGCCAATATCCAGCCAAGTAATTACCAAATCAATTTTATCAGTATTCATCATCCCTATTGCTCTTTTGGCGGAGTTGGCATGCAAAAAGATTGGCGGATATCTTAAATTCAGTGCAGTGTATTCATTAAAAATACGCTCGTCAATTCTGCCGTCTTCTTCCAACATATAAAAATCGTAATTAGAACAAACAATGAGCACTCTGTTAATTCTTTTTTGCATCAATTGGTTAAATGCAACCTCTTCAACCTCATAATTTTTTATATCGGGAAGTGGTTTTTTTTTCATTAGAACTTCTAAATTTTATGGACATCCAATATATGAATTTAGTTTCTAAATTTTAAATAATATATCTATAAAAAAAAGAGCTACTTTACAGCAACCCTTTTAAATATAACAAAGTAATCTGTTTAAACAACACCTTGTGCTAACATTGCGTCTGCAACTTTAACAAAACCAGCTATATTTGCTCCAGTTACATAATCTATATATCCATCTTCTCTTTTACCATATTTAATACAAGAGTCGTGAATTTCAGTCATAATATTTTCAAGTTTTTCGTTCACCTCTTCACGTGTCCATTTGATACGTATTGAATTTTGACTCATTTCTAAACCAGAAGTAGCTACGCCACCTGCATTTGATGCTTTTCCAGGAGCATATAATATTTTTTTAGCTTGAAATGCTTCTACAGCTTTTGGAGTAGAAGGCATATTTGCACCTTCACTCACAACAAAACAACCATTACTTAGCAATGTTTTAGCGTCTTCTTCATTTAATTCATTTTGAGTTGCACATGGCATTGAAACTTCACATTTTACACCCCAAGGTGTTTTTCCTTCAACGAATTGTGCTTTTGGATATTTTTCTACATACTCACTAATTCTTCCTCGTTTTATATTTTTTAGTTTCATTACAAAAGCTAATTTTTCTTCATCTATACCTTCTTTATCATAAATATAACCTGAAGAATCTGATAAAGTAACAACTTTTGCTCCAAATTCAGTAGCTTTTTCACACGCATATTGTGCCACATTTCCAGAACCAGAAACGGTAATTGTTTTCCCTTTTAAAGAATCACCTCTGGTTTCTAACATACTTTGTGCAAAGTAAACAGTACCGTAACCTGTTGATTCAGGACGAATTAAAGAACCTCCCCAAGACATCCCTTTACCTGTTAAAACACCCGTAAACTCATTGCGTAATTTTTTATACATTCCAAATAAGAAACCGATTTCTCTAACACCCACACCAATATCACCCGCAGGTACATCTGTATTTGGACCAATATGACGGAACAACTCACTCATAAAACTTTGACAAAAACGCATAATTTCTCCATCGGATTTTCCTTTTGGATCAAAATCAGATCCTCCTTTTCCACCACCCAATGGCAAATTGGTTAATGCATTTTTAAACACTTGCTCAAATGCTAAGAATTTAAGAATACTTAAATTTACAGAAGGATGAAAACGTAAACCACCTTTGTAAGGCCCAATTGCAGAATTCATTTCAATTCTAAAACCTCTATTAACTATAATTTCTCCACTATCATTGACCCAAGCCACTCTAAAAATTATAACTCTTTCTGGCTCAACCATTCGTAATAAAAGGTTATTACCGTTGTAAAGTTCTTGACTTGCAATAAATGGAATAATGGCTTCAGCTACTTCTTCTACCGCTTGTAAAAATTCAGGTTCGTGTTGGCTTCTAACATTAACCAAGTCCATAAAATTTTTAATTTTTAGCTCCATATTTGATTCCATAATTTACTATTTTACTATTATATATTTTAATAATTTACTACAAAAGTATGTGTTTTCTAAATTTTTTACACAAAAACGCGCTTTTTATTACATAAAAAGAATACTTGTTAAAATTTGTTAGAAAAATATTTAAATCTGAATTTTATAACATATTTATTTCCATTTAATTCATTTTAATTTTAGCAAGAATTAGGATTCAGCACAAATTTAAATTCTACAAAAATAAAAATGTGTAAATTTGCGTCCTAATTTCCTATTAAATGTTAGCTAAAGTAAAAGAATTAATTGGTGAAGTATTGGCTTTTAATACAACTTCCAAAGACGAAATAGAATCTTTCAGAATTAAATTTTTGGGCAAAAAAGGATTGCTTAACGATTTATTTGTTGAGTTTAAAAACGTGGCTCCAGCCGAAAGAAAAGATTTTGGGCAAGCTTTAAACACCTTAAAGGATGCAGCGCAAGATAAAGTGAGCCAGCTAAAGGAAGCGTTGGAAAATTCGAGTGAACAAAAAGGAAAATATGGCGATTTAACACGGCCAGCAGAACCTATTGAGTTGGGTTCGCGTCACCCGATATCTTTGGTGAGAAACAAAATAATTGAGGTGTTTTCACGCATCGGCTTTACCGTTTCTGAAGGCCCGGAAATTGAAGATGATTGGCACAATTTTACCGCACTGAATTTACCTGAATATCATCCAGCACGCGATATGCAGGATACTTTTTTTATCGAAAAAAATCCCGATATTTTATTGCGTACACATACCTCATCGGTTCAGGTGCGTTATATGGAAAGCCATAAACCGCCTATCCGCACGGTTTCTCCGGGACGTGTTTTCAGAAATGAAGATATTTCAGCACGGGCACATTGTATTTTTCACCAAGTTGAAGGCTTGTATATTGATACCGATGTTTCTTTTGCCGATTTAAAACAAACCTTATTGTACTTCACCAAAGAAATGTTCGGGAAATCTAAAATACGGTTGCGTCCTTCTTATTTTCCATTTACAGAGCCAAGCGCTGAGGTTGATATTTATTGGGGATTGGAAACTGAAACCGATTATAAAATTACTAAAGGTACTGGTTGGCTTGAAATTATGGGCTGTGGAATGGTAGATCCAAATGTGCTTAAAAACACCAATATCGATCCTGAAATTTATTCAGGTTACGCTTTTGGAATGGGAATTGAACGCATTGCCATGTTATTGTATCAAATTCCTGATATTAGAATGTTTTACGAAAATGATGTCCGCTTTTTAGAACAGTTTAAATCGGTTTATTAAATTTAAATATATTAAATATTAGAAGTTAAATATTAGAAGTTTTAATATCGAAAGTTTTAAATATAACTAATTTCTAAATACCAGATATCAATAAAAAATGAAAACCGACATCCAAATTCCTGAAGTTACTGAGGTTTTTATGGCGATTGTTAAAGAATATAACGAAATTTTTAAATGTGAAGATTGGAATGCTTATCTCATTAACAACAAAGAAACTGCCATAGAAATGGTGTTGATTGTTTCTAAAGGTTATGATGAAGATCAGTTAATTGAAACTTCTTTAATTCGACATAAAATTGAGATACTTCCTGCAAAATCCTTTGCAAAAGTTGAATTGTTACAAGAAGAAGTTTTAAAATTATCTAACTTTTTTAACGTCACTTTTTTTGAAGGAAATGTGATGTTCGACAAAAAATACTTATTTGAAAAAGGAACTGTAAAAGAAGGCGCTTTGAGAATGATTCCTTTATTAAACAAAAAGGGCATCTTAATAAAATAACTTTTTTTACTTTTTAATTTTATAAATGTCCAATAAAAATATAATTGAATAAAAACAGATCACTATATATTTGATTTTTAGTTGATTATAATTCTGTGCTAAAAAATAAATTATCAGAAAATAACCACTATTCACTTTCTGTTTTGTCAATAATTTGGTCCTTTTCAGCGTGTTTTGGAAATTTCATTAAATAAATGAAATTGAATAACTGAATTATGCGAAAACCAACCAAATTTGAAAAAGTCCAACTTCGTTTAAGCTTCTTATTTATGTGCAGGGCAAAATCATACTTTTTTTAAATATAAAATGATTTATTTACTTGATTTTTAGTTGTTTAAGTTATTAATTATTTGTATATTATACTGATAATCAATACTTTAGCGCAATGAAATCATCAGGTA
>JBAZGP010000112.1:0-2958 GCA_041652835.1 Lutibacter sp.
TGTCATTAAGTTAAGCTTATATGTCATTTTTTTGTCCTTCCGAGGTACGAGGAATCTCATAATGCTGTGCTAGTTTGTTGCGATTCCTCCTTTGTCGGAATGACAAATATTTCCTTAACTTAATGACGTTGCTCTTTAGGGTCGGGGTGAACGAAAATTCAGCGCTGTTTTATCTTTAGGTGTATTTACGAACAAGTATTTAATATCATATCCTTTTCAACTTATTAAAGCAAACTAAAAATTAATAAAAAATAGGAAGGTTTTTTTTGAGGTTAGTATAAAATGATTACCTTTGTTTAGAATCATTCTAAATAAAAGATTATTAAATTTTACCCAAATGAAAATCCTAAAACTATATAATATTTTTTTTATTATATGTATTTTAATTTCACTAAGCCCTTATAATGTATGGGCCAACGACAATAATAATAAAGATACTCAAACAATTATCTATTTGCTGGATCATATGTCCAAGGATTATGCTGTGGTGATAAAAGATGGGCTTGTATTAAATGAAAGTGAATATGTGGAGATGCAAGAATTCAGTAAAATTGTTTATGAACTAACAAACAAAATGAACTTTTCTGCTGAAGAAAAAGCTATCCTATTAGCTCATATATTAAACTTACAGGAACTTATTCAAAACAAAGAACCATTTTCAAAAGTAGAGTCCACCATAAAATTTTTAAAAATGGAAATCATAGAAACTTCAGGGTTTAAAACTACACCTGCTGTTGGAACTGATGCCAATGGTGAGCAGAAAATGTATACCCAAACAGAAAGTTCATCCGATAACTCTTTAAAAACTGCAAATACCTATTTAATTAGTGCGTTAAAAAACTACAAAGAAGGCAAAAATGAAATTGCTAGAAAGGATGCACTTGCAGCCTACTTGGAAGGTGTTGAACCTGTAGAAGCAAGATTAAAAACTTATGCACCAACCATTTCAACAAAATTGGAACAACAAATGTTTCAAGTGCGTTTTGCCATAGAACAAAACAAAAATAATTATGAAGTAGAAAATGAGATTAATAGTGCACTATCCCTAATTGTTGATGCCGAACAAGTCATGGGAAATAATAGTTTAAGTTATTGGTTAACTTTTGTATTATCAGCGTCTATCTTATTAAGGGAAGGGCTTGAGGCTTTTTTAATTATTGTTTTAATTCTTGCGCTTATCCGCAGTTCTGGAGCAAAGAAAGCCAAAAGATGGATTCACGGTGGGTGGATTATAGCTATCATTATGGGAGTTGCCGGCTGGTTCTTTTCTGGTTGGATAATTAATATTAGTGGCCAAAATCGCGAAATCATGGAAGGTCTTATTTCTTTATTGGCTGTTGTAATTCTGGCTTTTGTTGGATTCTGGCTCCATAACAATTCCCAAGTCGGAAAATGGAAAATATTTGTTGAAGAAAAAATCGGAAAGCAACTTCAAAAAGAAAAAATGTTTGGTTTGGCATTCTTTTCGTTTATGGTTGTTTTTAGAGAAGCTTTTGAATCAATACTTTTTTTGCAGGCCATAAATCTTGAAACAACAGCTTTAAATAAATCAGCTATAGGATTTGGGGTTCTTGCCGCATTTGGACTCATTGCGGTATTGGGAGTGCTGTTTTTAAGATATTCAAAAAAAATACCGGTGCGCCAATTATTTCGCTACTCTTCTTGGGGAATTTTAGTATTGGCAATAATCCTTATGGGAAAAGGGATTCATTCCATTCAAGAATCTGGTTGGATTTCCATAACAAATTCTCCAATTTTTGTGCACGTAGATTGGTTGGGTATATATCCCACAATTGAAACAACTGTTTCGCAGTTGATATTATTTAGTGCTGTGTTGACATTGTATTATTTAAGTAGCTATAAATATAAGCTTCATTCAAATTCAAATTCCAAAATTAGAAGTAATTAAATCCATTCATATATGAATAGACTAAAATTTATTGGATAAAAATGTCCATTATTATTGAGCTTTAACTATCTTTGCTTTAAAAAAGCAAATGTTTTCAAAAGCATGTGAATACGGAATAAGAGCCTCCATCTATATAGCAAAAAGATCATTATTGGAGAAAAACAGTAGGGTAAGTTTAAAAGAAGTGGCAAAAGCTATCGGTTCACCTGAAGCTTATACTTCAAAAATATTACAAAAACTGGCAAAAAACAATATTATAAATTCTGATAAGGGTCCAACAGGAGGTTTCTCAATGGACAAGTTAGAGCTCGACAAAGTGAAATTAAGCACTATTGTATTTACTATTGATGGCGATGATATTTATAAAGGTTGTGGATTAGGTTTAGAAGAATGTAATGAACAAATGCCTTGTCCGGTGCACAATCAATTTAAAACGATTAGAGAAGATCTTAAAACGATGCTTGAAACAACAACAATTATTTCCCTAACAATGGGAGTTAAAGACGGATTAACGTTCTTGAAGAGGTAAAAAAAATTCAAATAATAATGGATATTTTTATCCAATATCAATTTTTATACTTAAAATTAAATAAAAAGTAAATTTATTAAAAACAGTAACATGGAAATTAAAGAAAATCAAAATATCGGAGAATTGGTAGCACAAGACTACCGTGTAGCATCAGTTTTTAAAAAATATAAAATAGACTTTTGCTGCCAAGGCAACAGAACCATTTCTGAAGCATGCGAAAAAAGCGACATAGATCCCTTAAAAATATTAAGTGATTTGGATACCGCTACCCAAACCAGCGGAGCTTCTATCGATTTTAAATCATGGCCATTAGATTTATTGGCAGAATATATTCAGAAAAAACACCATCGATATGTAGAAGAAAAAACCTTGGAAATCAAACCTTATTTAGATAAAATATGTAAAGTTCATGGAGAACACCATCCTGAATTGTTTAAAATTAATGAGGAATTTTTAGAATGTGCCGGTGCTTTTGCCGTTCACATGAAGAAAGAAGAATTGATAGTTTTTCCTTTTATTA
>JBAZGP010000112.1:2968-9783 GCA_041652835.1 Lutibacter sp.
AAATGGTAAAAGCAAAGGACAATAAGCAACCCTTTGAAAAACCTGGTTTTGGAACTGTTCAAAATCCAATAGCTATCATGATGGATGATCATGCAGCTGAAGGAGAACGATTTGTAAGAATTTCGGAGTTAAGCAATGACTACACAACCCCAGAAGATGGTTGCAATACATATAGAGTTACCTTAGCCTTGTTGAAAGAGTTTGAAGACGACTTGCATTTGCACGTTCATTTGGAAAATAATATTTTATTTCCTAAAGCTATTGAAATGGAAAAAGAACTGAGCAATTAAAACAAATTTGTTAGGACTCAGATTCTTACTTTAAGAAATACTGATAAATATGGACAAACTTGTAAAAAGGCATGAGGCGATAAAAAGATTTAGCCGTGAACATCATCACGGCTTATTGTTATGCTGGAAAATACGGATAGGAGTAAAAAACAACATTGAATTAAGCAGGATAAAAACGTATGCAGACTGGTTTTACAAAACGTATCTTATTTCTCATTTTGAAATAGAAGAAAAATATCTTTTTCCAATTTTAGGCAACCAAAATGATTTAATTAAAAAAGCCATTTCGGAGCACCGAAGGTTAAAACGCCTTTTTGGAGATGATTTAGACCTCCAAAAATCGCTTAGTTTTATTGAAGAGGAACTGGAAAGACATATAAGATTTGAAGAACGCGTTTTATTTGATGAAATCCAAAAAAAAGCTTCACCTGAACAATCGTTATCCATAGAGCAAATTCACACAGAAGGAAAATTTGTTGATAATTTAACAGATATTTTTTGGGAATAGTGGAAAATAAAATACGATTTACTGTCGTAGAAGATGGTTCTGAGCAAATTATTGAAACCTATTTTGGTGAATACCGAAGTTTAATGGCATTGCTTAAAGAAGAATTTTACTTGGACAGTTTTGGCGAATGTGGCGGCGTTGGGAGGTGCGCTACATGTATTGTTAAAACAAGCGGAATTTCTGGGAATTCAGCGATAAAAGACAGAAACGAACCTATAACACTTTCCAAAATGGGCTATAAAGAAGAAAATATACGGCTCTCTTGTCAATTATTGATAACAAAGGATTTAGAGGGTTGCAGTATTGAAATTATAGACTAAATTAAAAATTAATTAACTCGGAATGCTCATTTTTTAAGTAATGAAAAATAAATTTTACAAATACATCCAAGAGCTTCAAAATAACATAACTTCTAAATTAGAAGAAATTGATGGAGTTGCAAAATTCCATGAAGACATTTGGGAACGTGAAGGCGGCGGAGGTGGAAGAACTTGCGTAATAGAAAATGGTGCTGTTTTTGAAAAAGGCGGGGTTAACATATCATCGGTTTATGGATTGCTTGCTCCGGAGATGCAACACTATTTTAAGGTAGGTGATGTCAATTTTTACGCCTGTGGCCTCAGTTTGGTAATTCACCCAAAAAGTCCGATGGTACCAACAGTACATGCAAATTTTCGCTATTTTGAAATCTATAACAAAACGGGAGAGAAAATAGATGAATGGTTTGGCGGCGGACTGGATTTAACTCCGAATTATCTTTTTGATGAAGATGCCGTTCATTTTCATACGGTTTGCAAAAAAGCCTGTGATGGCCACAATAGCTCATTCTATAATAGATTTAAAAAGCATTGTGATACCTATTTTTGGAATTCACATAGGAAAGAAGCCCGGGGGATTGGTGGTTTATTTTTTGATTATTGCAGAGCAAACGAAGAAATGAGCATTGAAGATTGGTATGATTTTGTGACCGAGGTGGGAGATCACTTTTTAGAATCTTATATTCCCATAGTTGAAAAACGAAAACAGTTGACTTATACTGAGGCAAACAGAACCTGGCAAGAAATAAGGCGTGGTCGCTATGCTGAATTCAACTTAGTTTATGATAAAGGCACCTTGTTCGGCTTAAAAACGAACGGAA
This sequence comes from Lutibacter sp., assembly GCA_041652835.1. Lineage (GTDB taxonomy): Bacteria > Bacteroidota > Bacteroidia > Flavobacteriales > Flavobacteriaceae > Lutibacter. Next base: position 4,905 of record JBAZGP010000112.1, read on the forward strand.
GAATTGAAAGTATCTTAATGAGCCTGCCACCTCACGTACAATGGGTGTACAACCATCAACCTGAAAAGAACAGCGAAGAAGAAAAATTATTGATGGTGTTGGCGAATCCTAAAAACTGGCTTTAAGCAATTTTTCTTTAGGCTATTATTCATAAGAATACTATAAATCTTTCAGTACCGTAACTTCATATCAAATAAATCACATTAGGTTCAATTCAATAAATGAGATGTTATAATTTTAATGTACCATTGTTTTTTCAACATTGCAGGTTTCTTTATTTTGAGTAAGAATCAATCGAAGCGAAGAATCTTTTGTAACGTAAACCCAGGCCCAATCAATAAAGATGATTAATTTGTTTCTAACGCTTAGAATAATCATCAAATGTAGAAACATCCAAATAAACCAAGCAAAGTAACCTTTAAGTTTGATAAACGGAAAATCAACAACTGCTTTATTTCGTCCAACTGTGGCCATTGAACCAAGATCTTTATATTCATAATCAATTAGGTCTCTTTCCGTCAAAATTCTTTTGAAATTTTTTGCTAAGTTTTTCCCTTGATTTACTGCAACATTTGCCAATTGAGGATGCCCTTTGGGGTATTTTGGTGTTTCCATATAAGCGATATCACCAATTGCGAAAATATTTTTGCTCTCAACAATCTTATTTATTCTATCTACTTTTAGCCTGTTGCCAAAGGTAAAACACTCTTTTGGCAAGCCTTGAATTGTATTCGCTGTAACACCAGCCGCCCAAATAACCGTTTTAGTATGGATGGTGTCTCCATTGCTTAATTTAAGGATATCTCCATCGTAGCTAGTTACAAATGTTTCTGTAACCAACTTTACATCCATGTTTTCCAAATATTTTCGGGAGGTGGCTTTTGCCATATCACTCATATTATTCAAGGTGTTTTTAGTTCCTTCCACTAAAAAGACCTTGAATTTTGTAAAATTGATTCTTGGATAATCCTTTGGTAAGATATTTTTTTTAATTTCGGCGAATGCACCAGCCAATTCAACCCCAGTAGGACCTGCACCAACAATTACCAAGTTTAATAAGCTTTTCTTTTCAAAACCTTTTGCCGAAGCAATATCTTCGAATGTTTCCAATATGTGGTTTCGTATTTTAATTGCGTCATAAGTTGTTTTTAAAGTAAAAGAATGTTCACAAATCTCATTGTTGCCGAAGAAATTTGTTTTACAGCCAATAGCAATTACTAAATAGTCATATTTAAAGTCGCCTACGGTTGTATTTACCACATTATTTTCGGCTTCAATATTTAATACCTCAGACAGCCTTATTTGAACATGCTTTTTATTTTTGAAAATATGCCGAAAGGGAAATGAGATGCTTGAGGGCTCAATTTGTGAAGTGGCAACCTGATAGAACAATGGTTGAAATTGATGATGGTTTATTCTGTCAATTAACAATACGTCAAAAAGACTTTCATCCAAATGTCTGACAAGCTGAACACCGGCGAATCCGCCACCAATTACAATTATTTTTTTTCTTTTCATTTTTAATTAAATTTAATATAGAAGACTTCGCGCTATACCGATTTTCATTTTTAAATAGTTTTATTAGAAACTATTATTTTTGTAATATTTACCGTTTTAAAAAGGTAAGTTCATCATTAATGTTATTTGATAAATCAAGTAGAGAGGTAGTCTCTAACATTACTTTTAGCTCTTCTCTAATGTGTTTAAATTGAAAATGGACAGCGCAAGGAGTGATTTCTGAACAATTACCATACCCTAATCCACAACTTCTATAAACAGTATCTCCATCAATTGAAGTCACTATGTCGCTTAGCATAATTTTATCCAACTGGTCATTTTTTATTTCGAAGCCACCAGCGGCACCTTTTACGGAGTCTATAATGCCATTTTTAGTCAATATTTGTAATACCTTTGCTGTAAATGCAACTGGAGAGCTAATTTCTTTGGCGATAACCTTTAAGTTAACTCTTCTATTTTCTTGAGAATTTACAGCAATGAATATTGCTGCTTTTATTCCATATTGACAGGCTTTTGAAAACATCTATATAATTTTAAACAAATATAGTGAAATTATTTAAATCGGACAAAAATATCCGAATTAAATATAAATATTTTTTTTTATCTTAATCACAAGTCTCTCTGAAAATAATCTAATTTATATTGTGGTTCTTTGCTTCAAACAGTAAAGCTAATTCCTTCCCTATTGACAATATTTATAGATCTGTTTGTTTCTTCTGTTTTTACCAAAAGAGAAGAGTCACTTCTGAAAAAGAAACGGCATTTTTTGCTAAGGTTATCATTTTTCTTAGCGTAAAACTCGGTTTTTATAGGAAAAAGATAAAATTATCTTATAATTAATTCTTTATCTTTGTCAATCTAAAATTAATTTGCCCAATTATGATTTTTATAGAGAATGAAGGACATACCAACCCAAGGCTAAATCTGGCTTTGGAGGAATATGCACTTCGCAATTTCAATTCGCAATCTGATTATTTACTATTTTATATCAATGAGCCTTCCATAATAATAGGAAGGAATCAAAATACACTCGAAGAAATAAATCATGATTATGTAGAAAAGAATAACATCCACGTAGTTCGAAGAATCTCGGGTGGTGGCGCTGTATATCATGACTTTGGGAATCTTAATTTCAGCTTTATCACCAATCACGATAGCACAAGTTTGAACAACTTTAAAAAATTTACCGAACCTGTTATCCGTGCGCTTTCAAAAATAGGAGTGGAAGCTGAGCTAATTGGAAGAAATGATATTTTGGTGAATGGTAAAAAAATTTCCGGAACCGCTCAGTTTTCAACAGGAAAACGAATGATAAGTCATGGCACTTTATTATTTGACACCAATCTTGAAGAGGTTGTGAATGCGCTTCAGGTAAAAATGAGTAAGATTGTTTCTAAAGGACATAAATCTGTGCGCAGCCGTGTTGCCAATATTAGTGAATTTCTTGATAGACCTTTAAAAATAGAAGAATTTAGAGCACTTTTGTTAAGTAGTTTGTATGAAGAAAGAGAAAATTTTGAAACTTACCATTTAACGGCCGAAGAGTGGAAAGCCGTTCATTCCCTAAAAGAAGAAAAGTATGATACTTGGGACTGGAATTATGGACGTTCACCGAAATTCAACATCCAACGTACCAAGCGTTTTCCTGTGGGAGAAATTGATGTGAGAATGTTTGTGGAGAAAGGATATCTTACTGAATTTAAAATCTTTGGAGATTTCTTCGGCAAAGAACCTTTAGAAAATTTAGAAAAGCTTTTGACCGGTGTGAAGTACGACAAAGAGACGATTTCAAATAAATTAAACGGAATTAAAATTGAAGAATATTTTGGAGTCATTCCTAAATCAGAATTTATTGAGCTATTATATGGCACTGATGAATTGGATAACTAAACATATACTTTAAAAGCTAAAAATAACAATTCTTACTTTCCTATTAAACCATCAAATACTTCATTTTTATGAAGTTAAAAAATGATATATTCATTGAATGTTTACTTGGTATTGGCTATGAATCAGGGATTCAATCCAAATTGAACCTTCGGAAAATGCACCAATCGAATGGCATTTAGGATAACAATAAGCACACTCAGTTCATGAATAAGCATCCCGGAAGCCAAAAAAACTTTTCCGGTTAATACGCCTGTCAATAAAAGAAAAACAATTCCAACAGCAAAGAACATATTTTGTTTCATATTTCGCACAGTTGCTTTAGAAAGTTGAAAAGCATAAACCAATTTATTCAAGTCGTCCGACAGTAAAATAACATCTGCAGTTTCCATGGCAATATCGGTTCCAGCACCACCCATTGCAATACCAATATCGGCAGTAGCAATTGCAGGCGCATCATTAATACCATCACCCACCATCGCCAAAATTTTTCCTTTTTGTTTACACGCTTTTACGTGTTCAACCTTATCTTCAGGAAGTAAGTTGGCAAAGACTTCCTCAATTCCAAGTTGTTTTGCCACTTTATTGGCGGTATGTTCGTTATCGCCAGTCAACATCACCAAATTTCGGATTCCACTTTGTTTGAGGCTATAAATGGCTTCCGCTGCTTCTTCCCTAATTTTGTCGGCAATAGAAATGATGCCCAGTAGGCGCTTATTATCGCTTACATAAACTGCAGTATTGCCTTTTATTTCCTGCTCAAGAGCATAAGCTTCCATTACTTTGGTAAAGGGTATATGGTTATTAAGGAGAGCTTTTTTGTTGCCTATCAGCAATTCTTTTTCATTAATTGTCGCTTTAATTCCCTGTCCTTTAATTATCTGCACATTATTTGGTTTATGCACAAGTTTCAGCGCCCTAATTTCTGCTTCTTTTACAATAGTGCGGCCTAAATGGTGTTCAGAAGCTACCTCTGCTTCTGCGGCCATTAAAAGGAGTTCGTCTTCTTCTATTCCATAGGTAATAATGGCTGTTACGGTTGGTTTTCCCTGAGTTAAAGTTCCTGTTTTATCAAATACAATTCCATCAACTTTGGCCAATTTTTCCATTTTGTCGCCGCCTTTTATAAGAATTCCATGTTTAGCTCCGTTTCCTATACCGGCAACTATAGATACAGGTGCAGAAATAACCAATGCGCCAGGACAAGCGATAACAAGAAAAGTTAGGGTAAGGTGAATATCCCAAGTAAACAGTAAAACAACAGCTGAAAGAATCAAAATTCCCGGCGTATAGAAATTGGCAAATCGTTCCAAAAATTTTTGGGTTTTTGCTTTAGATTCCTGCGCTTCTTCTACCATATCAATAATTTTGGCAAAAGTGGTGTCGTTCCCAACTTTTTCCGCCACCACTTCAAGATAACCATTGTCGAGTATTGTACTGCTATATACTTTCGCGTCTTTTTCCTTTTTTACTG
>JBAZGP010000113.1:0-9781 GCA_041652835.1 Lutibacter sp.
TCAAACTCCTCCAGTATTTTCGAATGACTGTCGGAAACCTTGGAGAAGAAGATGCGTTCTTTTGTGATGATGAAACTTGCTTGTTTACACATGATTATTTGTTTTTGATTTCTTCTAATGCTTTTGTATATCCTTCGACGAACGACAAAGACAATGAATAATGTTCTATATTGTAATTTTCGGCTCTTGCTTCTTTGATTTTCATGTCACAAACATTGAGTAAGTGTAATTTTATTGTCTCTTTATCTTGTTCTCTGTCGCACTTGGTTTCTTTCTTTACTTTCTGTTTTAAATTATTTAGAATTTCTTCGATTACTTTTCTACCATAAGTGACATCTCTATCCTTATCCTGTCGTAGTACCAATTCCCACTTTTTAATTACTTCTTCCATATATTTTTGTTTTGTTGTCATGTTATTCGTTTTAATTTTAATTCAGCCGCAAACTTGCGGATATATACTTGTTAGGCGTAATGCTAAAGACCAGCAGTTAATAGTTCTTTTCTGTTTTTTTCAACAGTACGCTCTACCTGTGTCATTGCCCAGTCGATTTTATCATCTGCCATTTGGTCAACTGCTTCGTTGATTGGCAACTCTAAGTTTTTATGACAGTACATTCTTTTGAACATTATCTGTTGTCCATCAGTGCATTCTGATAATAATTCCTTTAGCATTTCTTTTGCTACATTTTTGATTGTTTCGTTTTTCATAATAGTTTGAATTAAAGCACCACTCCTTTTAATGTTTTCATTTCTTCTTATTTAGTTTAATCCATAACTCTGCGGCAGCCTCTACTGCTGATTTGTTATTTATGTCGTAATCATAAATTATACCCCCATTATTGCTACTGTAACTGATATTATATTTACCATCAACATATTGGTCTAACATCCATTCTCCCTTTGGTAGTTCTCCCAGTATCTCTTCAAGGGTTGGTGTATAATAAAACTCTTCTGGGTCACTTGGCAGATCGTCCAGAAGTGCGCATTCAAATGCAGTTCCTAAATATTTAAACCAGACAAATACCGTTTTCTTATTCCATCCTGCCGCTTTAAGCAGATTTGCTGTTTCTAAACTTACTGTTATCATGTTATTCGTTTTTTTGATTTAAAAAATAAATAGCAGCAACTGCACCAAGGAAAACGAAATATCCCGCCAAAGAAAGAGCCGCCCTGTCGTCGGCATTCCAGGTTTTAACATCAAAATTCGCATGAGCTACGGAAGCAAACAGATACAGTGTTGCCACCAATAGTAGGCCAATAAATATGGCCAAAAGAGCAAGCTTTAATTGTTTCATTTGTTCGTTTTTAATTTTAATTCAGCCGCAAACTTGCGGATATATACTTGTTATATGGCATTTAAGATTCTTCGTTGAAACATATTGCCGAAGATTTTGAGTGTAGCTCTTGGACAATATTTTTTATTTCCTCTGCTCCGGTTTCTGTTAACCCGATTAGTTCATTTATATTTTGCAGTAATCCTTCAATATTATTGCTGGCTATTTGAGCAAATACCAAACAAATGGCTGGACTAACATTAATTGTTACATTTTGTCTTTCAATTGAATTTTTCATTTTGATAAAAATAAACGCCCTATAACACAGTATAACCAAAATTGGGGGCGTGCGCCAGTTCGGTTATTTCGCTCACTATTGTAGTTTTTGGTTGGTGGACAGGTAAGCGTTTCAAATCCCCCCAACTTCGGTTATACTCAACGTTAGCCACAATTAACAGCACAGCAGATAAGCCTTGCGTAATTGTCTAAAAAACTGTATAGCTTCCTTTACCAACGGGTCAATAGCCAGCTCACGAGCGTATTCTTCCATTTCGCTTGGCGTTATGGTGTATTCATTTGTAGGTTTTCCACCATGCATAGGGCCGCCTGTATCGGCCCACCATTTAGGTGAAAGTATTTCTTTTCTTCCTTTTGATGCTAAAAATTCTTTTGCTGTCATTTTGGTTTTGTTTATTGGTTGTTAATTAATTGCTTTACAATGTCTGCCAATGCTTTTATGGCCGCACCTTGATAACCAAAATATACACCAACTGTTTTTCCTGTAAATGGTTTCCCCTCAAATTCTTTTGCATCATTTTCGGTGTCTTGTGCAATTTGTTCGCAAAGTTGAATTAATCTGTCTTTGTTTTCTGTTTTCATTTTTTTGTTTTTAGTTTTAATTCAGCCGCAAACTTGCGGATATATACTTGTTAGCGGTAATAATAAGAATCAGTACCGCAGTTCAGTCCAGTGAATAATTTTACCTTTAAATCCATCGGCAAACCACATCCAAAAATCAACAAGGTTATCAAATCCATCGTTCCAAGCCAATTGTTGAACTTCTGGCTCTGTCAATTTTCTGCCGTCAATTTTTACAATAGTTTCGTTCAAATAATCCGATACTCTTTCTATTTCAATTTGTTGAATTGTCTTGCAAGTATCTTCATTAAATTGATTGTACTTTTTAGTTCTTACACCAGTCGCCATGTGCATTTTCATTCCTACTTTCCATCTATCGTGAGCATCTTCACGAATAGTATGCTTTTTTGTTTTTGCTAAAATTGGTTTTTTAAACCGTTCTTTAAATCCTATTACCATATTGTTTAAGTGTTTATGATTATAAATTACTACCGCTAACACCGTGTATAAGCAATGGCACACTAGCGTTTCTGCTAATTTTGAAAGTGTGTAAAAGTGCCACTGCTCATACATGAAACGTTAGCGAGAATGATTAATCCACGCCAACATTGCATCAACCTGTTCCTTGTTTAACACAAAAGTGTTGTTTCTTCCATCATCAATAGAAATTTCAATATCGCCATTTTTGTAATTGAAAAATGCTAATTCTTTTATTCTACCTCTGAATAACAAATCAATCTCGCCAACACAGGCTATATGCAATGCCTGTTTAGTGCTATCATCTAAGTTCATTATATTTTGTATCATTTCTGCATTTATTAAAGTTAGTGCAAGTTTTACGGCACTGCACATAGCCTAACACGTTATGTGCTAATTATAACGAACGGGCTTCTTACGCCTGTCGATAAAAATCCGGCTGCTTCTAAGGCTTTTGTTAATTTTTGCTCTGTTGTTAATTCTTCTTTTTCTAAAGCAAACATTGCTCCTAAGGCAAAATCTTGTCCGCATCCACATGAATCGAAACCATTTATTGTTTCTCCAACTTGAAAATCATCTTCAACTTTAAATAATCGGTTTTTATATGCAACTAAAAAAGTACCTCCTTTTTCATCCCCGTCCGTATATTTTTGAAGATATCCACCAGTTTTAAAGCATTTACGAACTCCGTTAATAAAATCAGTACACATATATTCGTAAACATCTTTATCGCCAATTTCGGTTGGTTTGAAAGAGAACCTTAAAAGCTGAATCATTCTGAAAGATGAAGTGCATCCAATTACAAACTCACCGTTTTTAAAAACTTTTGAATCCTTTCTAATGTATATATTTGAATACGATACACTGGCAGAATCCCCTCCAATTATTACTTTATCCGTATGTTTATTTAACATTCCTACAATACAAGTCATATACTCAACTGTTGTGTGAAATACTCTTTGATAATATCTTTTCTTACTTCTTCTTTCCCCGATGATACTGCTTGTACCGACATAATATTTTCGACTTCATTTATCCATCTCATTCTTTCCTTTACCAACAGGTCAATAGCCAGCTCTCTGGCGTATTCTTCCATCAAGTCCCTCACATCGCCATAATCAAGCGCATCTAATATCGGATGATTCTGGAAAAATGGATTTCCTGTTTTCTCTTCAATCCTTTCTTGTGGTGTCATATTGTTCGTTTTAATGGTTAAAATCAGGCAATTCTCTTGGTAGTTCTCCCCGGTATTCCCCGAATCCGTCTTTTTGAAAAAAGAATGGAATATTGTTTTGTTTACAATCCCGGTAAATTTCCGTTGCCCAAAACATTGAAAACGGTCTTTTACCCTGTCCTGTTTCTGCCCCGCACAACACCCATCGAATTCTGTCCGTAAAACCGATTTTAATACGTTCTAATAGCGGTTCAAGTGAAACATAAAGATTGGTGTTACTCGGCATTTCTGTAAGCATTTTAACCCTTAAATCGAACCAATGTTGATTTTCAGCAGAAACCCCGAACCATATATGGGATAATATAAATTCGGGGTGTTTAGTAATAAATTCGACTAATCGCTCTGGTCGTTTTGTTAGTGTTAAAAAAATTAACTGCGGATTGCGTTTCATTTCCTGAAAGACATTAATAATAAACTCCTCAGGAACGTCTTTATGGAAAAGGTCTCCCATGCTACAAACAAATATCCTCCCACGTTTCCATCGCTCCGGTTGTACCAGCGAATCTATGTGTAGGGTCATCATAAACCCATTTTCATATTTGCTTTTTATCCCGGCAAGTTTTTCGTCTTTTTGTAATCGAAGCGCAAAGCGTTCTGCCCAACAATTTTTACAACCTTCTGAAATTTTTGTGCATCCTGTAATGGGGTTCCATACTTTATCCGCCCATTGTATTCTTGTTGTTCCCATTTGTTAAATTTTAATAAGCATTTTCTTTCCTGTACCTTTTAACCTGTCCCGGAATTACGTCGCCAGTACCCTCACATAAATCACACTCAACATATTCCGGGACAACCATTTCCTTGCATTCGGGGCAAAACGTAAATTCATCACCCGGAAATACTTTGTCTGAAAGCTCATTCCCACATACACAAAAGTAACGGCCTCCTATTCCGTTACAATCTGGGCAATCATTTGTTAACATTGGATTTTTCATCTTTGGACAATTTAGTTACAAATAAAATTTCAAAAAAGGCTTGGTCTTCGTCAATTTTTATTTTCCGTTTCCGTGCCTCTTTTGCATATATTTCTAAGCGGAATTTTTTCAGTCCCTCTTTGTTTTCAAATAAACGATTAACAGGAGTAATTTTTTCTATCCGCTTATTTACCCTATTAATTATTAAACTTACGTGTATCATCGCAATAATATTCGTGTTTTAATTTTTCAATAGTTTCCTGGTTCTTCTCGTAGATGCCCATTTGTTCCTTTTTCTCGGTTTCCCATTGTCGGTGGTGTTCCGGGCAAAGTATGTTAACGTTCCGTATGTCAAAACGTATTGGGTCATGTGCTCCCTTGCTCAAAATGTGCGAAATAAAAATAGGTGCAAAATGTAATAAGCCTATTCCGCATTCTTCGCAATAGTGTGGTAGGTGTTTCCAACAGAAATCATAAAATTTACGATTTCCGGCTTTTGCTCCGTAAAAACGGAAAAATAAATTTTGTAATTTTACCCGTTCCTCGTGTGGCAGTTCGTTTAAAAGGGAGGTGATTAACCCCCCTTTATTATGAGACTGGTTCATTTTCCAATTCCAATTCGCCCTGTTCATCAAACGGTATTTCCAACTGCGCCCGCTTACCTTCAAACAAATAAAGGTAGCATTCGTTTTCAATCGTGTCTGCGCAATCATTTAACAGTTCTTCCAACCCGTATTTATTCCCGTCAAAGATAATCCGGTGGGTGTTAATAGCAACCTTGTTTCTAAATTCGGTTTCGAAGACCCCCATCGTAATTATTCCCCGGAATTCGTCTTTTCCTGAAATAGCAATCCCGGTAACGGTAATACTGTTTTCGATCTTCTGAAACGCCTCCTTTATGTCTTCCAGTGCCTTTTTTGACAAGTATTCCAGTTGTAGTGCGTAGTCAAATCCGTACACCTTCATTAAAACAGTTTTGAGGCGTTTTAATGCCGCTGTCAAATCCGGGTGCGGGGTTCTTGCACTGTTTACCGTTTCGCCGTCATAAAAGGTTTCTGAACCACTTTTGACAACAATTTCATACTGAATTGACAAGCCGCCATTGTTCAGTAATTTTACTTTCTGTAACTTAAAATTTTCTTTCATCATTTTGTTTGGTTTTAAAAAGGTAAATCATCTTCGTCTTTGTGTAAATTTTCCGTAGGTTCAAAATCCTCCGGTTGTGGTTGGGGTTCTTTTTTCCCGGACAGCATAACCAGGTTGTTACATACAATTTCGGTTATGTAGCGAACAACCTTGTCTTTGTCCTCGTATTTCCGGGAACGTATCTTGCCTTCAAGATAAACAACATCGCCTTTTTTTAACCACTTTTCGGCGACCTCCGCAAGGGCTTCCCATACGATAATATTATGCCATTCCGTATGATCTTCATCCTTGCTTTTATATTCATTTGTAGCAAGGGAAAAGGTGACAACCTTTTTGCCGCCCGTCGTTGTTCTTGATTCAGGGTTCTTTCCAAGATTCCCGATTAATTGTACTTTGTTTAATCCTTTCATATTCATTGGTTTTGGTGTGTAAATATATTAAATTTTTGACATAAATCGTTGATAATCGTCTTCAATTGTTTCAATTATCCCGGCAAGCATTTCGCCCCCAAAATAAACACCAAGGACATTTTCATATATCCAAGGTAACTGTTCCTTTATGTAATCGTGGAAACGTCTTTCAGACATATTACCAAACGCAATAGATTCATATTCAACCAACGTTGTTCCGTCTTTAAATTTAAACCTAACTTGGTATTCCCCTTTTAGGTGTTTCAGCCAGTGGTAGAATTGTTCACGTGGGACTGACTGTTTGAATTGTTTGGGCATATATCCCCAAATTTGAGATATTAAAGAAAAATAGCACCTATGGAACTTAACGTCTCTTGTTGTTACCTCGTTAAAAGCAACGACCTCCCCCCGGCGTAGTCCATCCATAAGTTCCTGTGCGTTTTGGTTTGCCGGGATAAACCCCCCACCAACAAACGCAAACTCCATTAGACGGGTAAATTGTTTGTCATTCATAATTCCAATTTTAAGTGTTCAATTGGTATTTTTGATTCAAGATATTTTTTGTCATAAGCAAATACCCACCTGCCAAACTGAACCAGCAAAAGAGCATCGCAATTAGTTAGTGTTACTTTACATTCAGGAAATAAGTTTTTTGCCATTTTCTTGTAACGGTTTTTCCTATCCCGTTTATCTTCCGCCTCTTTTATACGGAGGTTTAGTTTCCCCTGCCATGTCCGAGAGTGTACCTCAATAAATTGTATTCCGCTTAATGACATCGTTGTTTTTAATCGCTCAAAATTCTTAAGCATTTTAACAATACCAAACTGTCTCCCGCCAATGTCCCTGCCCTGCAATCCTTGATATTCAATAAAACATAACGGGTTGTCTGCCCGTTCTTTTATGACTTTCAGGATTAAAACCATATCAGTCGGTTCTGACGGCATTTTGTAAGTCTTTGTCAACTGTCCGGGTTTCCAAAAGGCAATAGCCCCGTTCATCCCGGGGTCTATTCCGATTATTGTGTCAAAGAGGGTTTCTCGTACTTTTAATTCCATTGGTTATTTTGTTTAAATTTGAGTTCTAACGGTACTTAACGACCGAGCTGATGAATCTTATTACTTTTGTGTTAGCGCACGTCAGATCGTCTTAAATCGCTCAGGTAAGTATCTATACCCTTGCCCTCGGCAATCAATTTGTCAAACACCGTCCTGATCCGCTCAACTTCAATCTTTTTCCTTGCCCGGTATTCAACGTTAAATTTCATACCATCCTCATAATCTTTTGCCTCTTTCTGCTCCCGGCGGTTACTCGAAAACTGTAATACCCTTAATAATTCATTCACCGTGTCCCTGTCTGGCTTAATTTCCTCGCCCTCCATTAATCCGGCGTGAATTAATAAATTAGTAACCAGATGCGGAATGATAAATACCATTTGTCTGGTTGTCCGATAGTTTTCAAATTGCTCAATTATGTCCGCAATCAACCGTTCCCTGTTTGCTCGCTTTTCATCGTCTGTAATCGTATATTCATGTTCAGGTAATAATGCCTCAACTGTCTCCAGCGTTGCTCTCTTGCGCCTCATATAAGCATTCAGTACCTTACAAACATATTCCAACGAAAAAGACTGATAGTGATTTTTGTCAGGATTACCCTGCCCGTCTTTCGGGAAAAAGTCATCCAGTCGCCCGGAAACGGTAAACTCAAAAGCAAGTTTAATTTCGGATAACGTCAGGAAAAAGTAATATTTCAACAAAATGTCAAAAAACCGTGTTATGTCGTAGTTGTCCGGCTTTGCCTTTATTCCAATATCCCTGCAAATAAAACCAACCATTTCGGCAACCTGTTTAATAAGTTCTTTTTGAGGAAGCGTGGCAATCGGCTGTTTATTGATCGCCTTAATAATCAGTTTTGTTTCAGGTGGTAGCCCTTTAGCCTGTTCCGGGATAAGTTGCAACCCTTGCTTTATTTTTACGGGCAGTGTCATAATTCTAAATATTTCAACGTTCCCGGTATACCTCCGGCTAATTTTAACTTCCCTTTTTCATTATCCCGTCTCATAAAATTTCGGGCGGTTGCAATCCAACCCTTTGCCGTGCGCTTTTTGTTTGCACTGCCAGACCAATCTCTTACCGCAAAATAATAATAACTCACATCAATACCCAACGTTAATTCTTTTGTCATCTGACTTAAGAATAAACTCATGTTGGATACAGGTGAATCACAAAACAATCTTAATTTTTCAGTATCATCCTCAAATAATGGTTTTATCCCCTTCTTATTAATAATAACTACTCTCTTTTCTTTTTTCTCTTTTATAATAACTTCTTTATTATTATTTATAATAGGACTTTTTGAAAGCAAGGTTTCAAAATTTTTTAAAACAGGCGACACGTGCTTTTTTGCTGGCATTCCAAACGTTTTTGTTAAAATTATTCCGGCATCTTCTAATACTTTTAGCCCCTCATTTTGTTGATAACGCGACAAAGTGGTTTCCTTTTCCAGACGGTCTGCATTGATCTCAAAATATCCATCAATTAAGCGTCCGGTTTCTTCCGCAATCCGTAACAATTCCAGAAGTTCCGAAATCATTACGGCTGCATACATTCCAAATAAACGGATTAACGTTTTGTGAATTACAAGGGTCGATCCCCTTGCGTACATTTCAACTGGGTTCATTAGGCTCGGTATTAAAGTTTCCAAATGTAGGTTTCCAATATCCCGGTAATCTTAATGCAAAATATTCTTTTGTTCCAAACAAGCGAAATTCATATCCCTGCCCAAATAAAGCATTGTCCATGCAGTATCTAAAGGCTTTTAGTGTTCCGTTAAATTCCGCCTCTGCTTTTTCCATTTCTTTACTTTCGATAAAATTTACAGAAACATTAAACGGCTCGTCTGTTTCGACTGCAAGATAAATCATGTATGGAAATGAAAACCGGGTCTTATGATACCCGCAAAGATAGGTTCCCGTTTGCAATAAATAATCAAACTTTATGTAGTCTTTTACAAATATATCCGGGTCAGCGTCTTTGGTGGTTTTTAAGTCAACAATAAACTTTTCACCCCATAAATAGGTTTCAAAATCAACATATCCGACAATAGGTAATGAGTTAATTCGATCCGTCCAAGAAAGTTTAATCTGTGCCTTCTTTTTGGCTTCTAAAAGCATTTTTGCCTCAGGGTGCGAATATAAAGCAGCAACAGTTTTCTGTGCGGTCAATAATTGTTCATTGTCTATTAGCATCTGTTTTAATTCCCCTGCGGATTGGAGTAATTTTGCAAATTCAGACTTCCCCGCATTTGTTCGCATGTTTGGTTTTGCATATACCCGAAATTTTTTATCAAATAATTCCGGTGTCAAAGCTAAGCAGTCAACAATACTTCCAATAAGCATTGCATCCGTTGGTGCACGCTTTTCCGTTAAATATTGTATGTAGTGTTTTGGACTTTTGCGAAATGCTTTCAATG
>JBAZGP010000114.1:0-607 GCA_041652835.1 Lutibacter sp.
AATATACACAATACTTGGAAATCGCAATGTAGATTACTGCCTTTTTTAAATAATTTCAATAAAAAAAAATTGCGTAATTTCGAGCTAACAAATTTATTTAAAATGAAAAATATAAAATCATACGTAAATCAGCATAAAGACCGATTTATTAATGAGTTGATTGAGTTGCTTAAAATGCCTTCAATTAGCGCCGATTCTGCTTTCAACAAAGACATTTTAAACACTGCAGATGTAGTTAAAACCGCACTTGAAAAAGCGGGTTGTGATACCGTGGAAATATGCAAAACTCCAGGAAATCCAATTGTTTACGGAGAAAAAATAATCGACAAAAAATTACCGACCATCCTTGTTTATGGCCATTATGATGTTCAGCCTGCCGATCCTATTGAACTTTGGGATTCACCACCGTTTGAGCCTGTTATTAAAAAAACCGAGTTGCATCCCGATGGCGCTATTTTTGCCCGCGGCGCATGTGATGATAAAGGTCAGATGTATATGCACGTGAAAGCATTGGAATATATGATTGCAAACAAACAACTTCCTTGTAACGTGAAGTTTATGATTGAAGGTGAAGAAGAAATTGGTTCTGTTAGTTTGGCTTGGTTTG
>JBAZGP010000114.1:617-9639 GCA_041652835.1 Lutibacter sp.
AAATTAGCAAATGACATTATTTTAATTTCCGATACAGGAATGATTTCAAACTCACAACCCTCCATAACCACAGGTTTGCGCGGATTAAGTTATGTAGAAGTTGAAGTTACCGGTCCAAACAGAGATTTACATTCCGGTTTGTACGGAGGTGCAGTGGCAAATCCAATCAATATTTTAGCCAAAATGATTGCTTCGCTGCACGATGAAAATAATCATGTCACCATTCCCGGTTTTTACGATAAAGTAGTGGATTTGTCTAAAGAAGAAAGAGCAGAAATGGCAAAAGCGCCGTTTTCATTAGAAGATTATAAAAAATCCTTGAACATTGCCGAAGTTTATGGAGAAAAAGGTTATACCACAAATGAGCGAAATTCCATTCGCCCAACCTTGGATGTGAATGGAATTTGGGGCGGCTATATAGGTGAAGGCGCAAAAACAGTGATTGCAGGTAAAGCGCATGCAAAAATTTCAATGCGTTTGGTACCAAACCAAGATTGGAAAGAAATTACAGAATTGTTTAAAAAGCATTTTGAAAGTATTGCACCAAAATCGGTTAAAGTTAAAGTGACACCACATCATGGCGGACAAGGTTATGTGACGCCAATTGACACTATTGGATATAAAGCTGCGAGCAAAGCTTATCAGGAATCGTTTGGAGTTGCTCCAATTCCACAACGTTCGGGAGGCAGTATTCCTATTGTGGCGCTTTTTGAAAAAGAACTGAAAAGCAAAACTATTTTAATGGGATTTGGCTTGGATAGCGATGCCATCCACTCTCCAAATGAGCACTTTGGTGTTTTTAATTACCTGAAAGGCATAGAAACCATTCCGTTATTTTACAAATATTTTGTGGAAATGTCTTAAAAAAAGGAGCTCAAATTTGCGTTGCAAATTTGAGCTCCTTTTTTTGTTTAGATGTTTATTTGTGTAATTGTTTAGGTTTTCTTTAGCATTTAAAATAAAAAACTTTTAACTTTTAACTTTTAATATCTAATATTTCAAAACCTGAAACCCGAAACTCAATATTTAACTTTTAATATTTAACTTCTAACTTTCCCTTACATTTTCTTTACAAATTTTGTAAGAATTACAATTTGAATGCCGTCAACTTTACCTTCGATATGTTCCGCATTTTCGTGATCTAAAGAAATTCGCCGAACTGCTGTTCCACGTTTTGCAACCATACTCGATCCTTTTACCAGCAAATCTTTAATTAAAACCACTGTGTCACCAGCTTCTAAAATCACGCCATTACTATCTCTATGCCCCAATTTATCACTTTCAGTTTCACCTTCACCGCTTGCCTTTGCCCAAGCCAAAGTATCTTCATCCAAATAGAGCATATCCAATAGATCTTGTGGCCAACCTTCAGCTTTTAAGCGTGTTAACATTCTCCAAGCCATAACTTGCACTGCTGGAACTTCACTCCACATACTATCATTTAAACAACGCCAATGATTGGATTCAACTGCATCAGGATTATCAATTTGATTGCTGCAAGTGCTACAAACTACTATTTTATCGTCGTCATTACCTTTTGAAGGTTGTACTTCATATTCACTTAAATCATCTGTTGAACCACACAATTCACATTTTGATCCGCTTCGCACCTCCAATTTTTTTGATATACCCATTCTATTTTTTTAAAAAGGCAAAATTACAATTTATAAACAGCAATCACAACCCCATTCATAAATCAAAGTTTTTTGATATTCCCTTCGGTCGGGCTGTTCGTTGCAAGTTTTAAAATTAGCTATTATAAATAGATGTTAGTTATAAGAAATGCCAAATCCGACGCTCCAAAATCCAAAAAAATTTAAACGCAAAGGCGCAAAAGATTTACGCAAAAAGCGCATAGCAATAGGCCCCCTAACCCCCAAAGGGCAATGTCATTAAGTTAAGGAAATATTTGTCATTCCGACAAAGGAGGAATCGCAACAAACTAGCACAGCATTATGAGATTCCTCGTACCTCGGAAAGACAATAAAATGACATATAAGCTTAACTTAATGACATTATCCCAAAGGGGGAATTGATAATTCAAGAGTTATACCTTTCTAAAATACCAAAAATCCAAAATACCAAAAATCTAAAAATAGCATTTTCAGTTTTCCAACGGATAAATAGTGACACTGAATCCCAGCCAATTTTGCAATTTATCATAAATTCGTTGTTGGTCTTCCAAAGAAAAATTCTTTATTCTGGTTTTGTGGGAACCTCCTTTTAAAACCATTTTTAAAGCATCAACATGAGGTTTTGGAGAAGGTGCACAAGCGCCCCAAGGATCGAGTTCTCCATAAATATACAAAATTTTATTTCCCTTATTTTCAACGTAATCGCGCACTTCCTTTATATAATTAGGATTATAAGTTAAATCCACATTTTTTGGTGCAAAACGTTTATTTGTTGGATGATGAACCACTCTAATTAAATCCTTAACTGGTGTGGTATCAAAGCCATAATAGCCCAATTCTGTTATATGCTGATAGAACGAAGGAAGCAAATCCATATAAGTCTGATCGTTATAAAATGAAATACCTACGATTTCATTAATATAATCAAACAATTCCTTTGCAGTTGCTTTTTCAGTTGGAATAGCATCACATTTTCCTCCCCATTGCCAAAAAGAAAACGGGAATTCCAATACAGCATATTCCAAAGCTTCTTCAGAAGAAAGCTCGGTAAAACTCATGTTCTTTACTGCCGCAAAGTTTGTTATTTCACTTAAAACAGCTTCTCTGTTTTTCAAGACATTTCTTTGAAATCCAGTTATTTTCGTCCTACAAGAATCACTTCCAGCTGTTTTTATATGTTGTTCAGTTCTTGGGTCTTCTTGTGTATTTATTAACGGCGCCACATAAGCCACCGCAACATTTACGTCCCAAGGATATTTAGATTTATAAATTAATGTGGTTTCACCACCCTTACTGATTCCGGTAGAAACCCATTTTCCGGTGTATAATCTTTTCAATTTAGTGACCAAATTATGATAATCTTCAATAGCCTGATCGTTTTTTAAATATTGCCATGGAATGGTATCGGGGCGGGATTTTCCGTAAAACCGATATTCAACCTGAACTTGGTTTCCTTTGAATATTTTACTTAATTCATAGGTAGTTGGATTGGCATTATAGCCTTCGGTAACTAAAACTGTGGGCATTTTTGCGTCAACATGCGATAAATAAACATAATGCTTAAAAGTGCCTGCTGCATAATTTTTATGATCCAACGGTTCCTCCAAAACGATTTGATAAGCTTTTATAAAATGATCTTTGGCCTCCATTTCGGTGATTTCAGCATTTGGAAAGAGATTTTCAAGTTTTTGTTGAAAAGTTAAAATTTCAACGGGATCTAAAGCTACAACTTTACAGGCTACCATTGAAAAACTCAGCGCCACAAATAAAATAACGGATTTAAAAAACTTCATAGGAAATATTTAATTTAGAGAAATACTATTTTTAGAAATAAATGCTAAAACAGCGATCTTTTTAAAAGGTTGCTGTTATTAAAAATTGTTTTAAATCTCAATTTTTGCACCCATAATTTTTAAAAATTCTCTAATAAAAATTGGGTGTGCAGGCCATGCTGGAGAAGTTACCAAATTGCCATCCACATAAACGCCATCAGCAGGAATATTTTGAAATTCACCACCAGCTATTTTAACTTCGGGCCCAACGGCTGGATATGCAGTTAACTTCCTTCCCTTCACCACATCCGCAGCAGTTAAAATCTGGATACCATGGCAAATTGCAGCAACGGGTTTATTTTTATTAAAAAAATACTTTACCATTTCTAGTACCTTGTCATTTAATCGCAAGTATTCAGGGGCTCTTCCACCAGCAATTACCAGACCATCATAATCGTTGACTTTCACTTGGTCAAAATTATAATTCAGCGTAAAATTATGTCCTGGTTTTTCAGAATATGTTTGGTCACCTTCAAAATCGTGAATGGCAGTTTTAACGAACTCTCCCTTTTTTTTGCCTGGACAAACTGCATGGACTTCATAACCTACCATTTGA
This sequence comes from Lutibacter sp., assembly GCA_041652835.1. GTDB lineage: Bacteria > Bacteroidota > Bacteroidia > Flavobacteriales > Flavobacteriaceae > Lutibacter. The sequence continues at coordinate 4,640 of JBAZGP010000114.1, forward strand.
AGCATTTGAAATGGAACCATTGTTTCATAATCTTCCGTAAAATCTCCCGTTAAAAATAGTATTTTTTTCATTGATTTTATTTTTATAATTAAACGTTCTTATAATTTTATTTTACTTTGTTTATATTCATTTATTAAAGTATTTAACGATCAACGTAGTCAATCCGCTTTGACTTATAGGTTTTGAAATATAATCATTACATCCTGCTTCAATTACTTTTTCTCTGTCTCCTGAAAGCGCAAAGGCAGTTTGCGCAAAAATAATTACATCTTTGTTAAACTCCCTGATTAGCTTTGTGGCTTCATAACCATCTAATTCAGGCATTTTTATGTCCATTAAAATTAAATCAATATTTGGATTATTTTTGCATATTTGGATGGCTTCCATTCCATTTCTTGCAATTAAACATTCTTTGCAATAACTTTCAACCAAAATAGAAAGTATCATTTCTGAAGTACTTTCGTCTTCAACAATTAATATTTTCAGGTTATTTATTTGACCTTCTTTTCCGTTTTCTAAATTCCTGCTCTTCATTGCAGACCTATTATTTTTTAACATATTCTGGAATTGTAAAATAAAACACAGCGCCCATTCCGTTTTCACTTTCAACCCATATTTTACCTCCCAACATTTCTACATAAGCTTTTGAAATTGCCAATCCTAATCCAGCGCCTTCATAATTTCTAGTTAGAGAATCACTCCCTTGCCTGAATCTTTCAAAAATGAGCTCTTTTTGTTCTTCACTAATTCCTTCACCAGTATCTTTTACGTAAAATTCCAGTTCGGCAGGCTCACTATTCCCTTTTAAGTTACAGCCAATTTCAATAATTCCTTGAGATGTAAATTTTATCGCATTTTTTACTAAATTGGTAAGAATCGCACAAATTTTTTCTTTGTCGGTATTAAAAACAGCTTCTTTTGCCGATAATGTATTATTGAGAATAAGTTGTATTCCCTTTTTATCGGTCTCTGGCTTAAAGAAAGAATAAATGTATTCAAGTTGCTCATTTATATTGGTTTCTGAAATAGAAATTTCCGATTGTCCTGATTCTATTTTTGAAATACTCACAATATCATTTATAATATTAAGCATTCTTCTGCCACTTTTTTCAATGATTTCTATATATTTATACCGCTTATCTCTGGTAAGTTCGGGAGATTTAAGCAAATCGGCAAATCCCAAAATACCGCTCATTGGCGTGCGTATTTCGTGACTCATATTGGCAAGAAAGGCCGATTTAAGCCGATCGCTTTCTTCTGCCTGTTCTTTGGCTTTTTTCAATTCAAAATTTATCTTTTTGTACTCTTCATTTTGAGTTTTTATTTTTATATTTTTCTCTTTGAGCATTTTTTCTTGTATTTTGCTCTCCGTGATATTTACACCAACGCCAGCAGTTCCGATTACCTCATCAGTTTCAGACTTCAGCACAATATTGTACCACAAAACACATAACAACTCCCCATTTTTTGTCAAAATCTCATTTTCATTATTTTCAGAAAAAAACCCAGTTTTCAAACTTTCAGCAAATAGTGCAAGCAATTTTTCTTTGGAAGTGTTTGGTACAAATAAGTCAAACCAGTTTTTTCCTAATATTTCTTCTTTTTCATATCCTATAATTTGCAATAAATAATCATTACAAAAATGAACACTTCCATCATTATTCAACATAAGGGTTACTATGTTCCCACTATTCAATATTTGTGAAAATCTTCGCTCAGATTCTTGTAATTTCAATTGCGCCAATTCATTTTGCCAGTTTTTATATTGGTTAACCATTAAAATACCGAGCAGCATTGAAATAGGTGGATAGATAATTAAAAGTGGAATTATAATTACTTTTAAAGTTGGTAAAATCTCATCCGATGGAAGAAAAATTATGCAAGCTAACATTACAATATGCACCGTCAATCCCATGACCAATAATTCAATATAATAATTATTAGTTTTCCAATTTGGCCTAAATTTTCGCCACAACAAACCGATTGAGCCAGAGAAAAGAATAACTACCAATCCCATCCACACTCCTTCTCCACCAATAGCAATGCGAACAATTCCTGTTACCAACATGGCCATTACTGTAGGAATTAGTCCAAAAAATAAACCAGATACAGAAAGCAAAACAGAACGCATATCAAATGATATTCCAGGCACATAAATCCATGGAGTAGACATCAAAATGATACCGATACTGCTTAAAACGAGTCCAGCTATAATTTTTCCAGAAATGCTTTTAGAACCTTCATTCCTAATCCAGAAATTTTGATAAAGCATTGAAAAAGCAATCAATAAAGCTGCATTTTGTAATAATCCTATTAGAATAGATTCTTTCATTATATACTCTTTAATAAGACAAATTTTTTCAATTCTTTACTAAATTAAGCTTTTTTATGATAGAAGCAGAATTAAGGATACTATTTCTTTTGCTGGTTTACGGAAGTTTATTTGTTATTTCATTTTTGTGGGACTAAAGCGTCATTATCGCCTCAATTTCATCAATTTCTATGGGCAGATTTGCTGTTAAATTGAAGTTTCCATTCTCCGTAATTAAATAATCATTTTCTAAACGGCAGCCAATTCCCTCTTCAGCAATATAAATTCCGGGCTCACAAGTTAAAACCATTCCTACTTCAAATGGTCGAGTATATAAACCAACATCATGAACATCCAACCCAATAAAATGAGCCGAACCGTGCATATAATACTTTTTATATAAGGGTTTATTAGCATCCTGATTTTTAACTTTTTCAGCATCCAACACACCCAATTTAATCAATTGCTCTTCAACTAAACTTGCCATTTGTTTTTCATATTCGACAGAAACTACTCCGGGTTTTAGCAATTTAGATCCTTCTTTTAAACAATGCAAAACTGCAGTATATACTTCCTTCTGCCTTTTTGAAAATTTTCCGTTTACAGGAAAACAACGCGTAGTGTCGGAATTGTAATTTGCATAGCAAACTCCAAAATCCATGAGTACCATATCGCCATCTTTACAAATGGAATCGTTTGTGTTATAATGCAATGCACAGGCATTTTCACCCGAAGCCACAATGGGCATAAATGCGTGTCGTTTGGCACCCTTTCTAATGAGTTCATAGGTCAATTCGGCTTCTAATTCGTACTCAAACATACTGGATTTTACGGATTTTAGAACCCTATTAAAACTTCCAACACTAATATCGGCAGCTTTTTGCATTAAAGAAATTTCTTCGGGAGATTTAATTTGGCGAAGTTCACGGGTAATCTTTGCTGCTCTTTTATAATTATGCAGTGGGTATTTTTCTTTACAAAAGGAAATCATTCTGTCCTGTTGGGTTAACATTTCGACAGTCAATGTTTTTTTATGCTCATTATGACCTAAGTAAAAAGTATCGGCTTCAAAAGCCATATATTGCAAAGTAAGTTCAAAATCTTGTAGCCATTTCACATTTTTAACGCCAGAAACTTCATAAGCTTTTTCTTTTGTAAGCTTATCGCCTTCCCAAATTTTTATAAGATCACTGGTTTCTTTCACAAATAAAACTGCTCTGTTTTCAGGTAAAACCGCATCGGGATATAGCAATAAAATAGATTCTTCCTGATCAACGCCGCTTAAATAAAACAAATCGTTGTTTTGGGAAAATCCCATAACATCATCGGCATTATTTGGCATTACATCATTTGAAGTAAATATAGCAATGGAATTCGCTTCCATTTTTGCTATAAAATTTAATCGATTTTTTATAAATAACGAGGGAGGAATTTGGGTATATCGCATATTGTTAAATTTAGTTAAATTCTCTGCTGAAAAAGTCTAAATTTAAGGAAGTTTTTCCTTTTTGATATCAATTTTGAAGCAAATTTTATTCCATTAAATACAATGCGAACCAATCTGGATATGAAACAATACATGATACCATTAAACAAGTTTCTTATCAATATATTCAGAATTCATTACGCGCAAAGCCCCCATATATTTCATTTTAAACTTTACCACGTCTCCAACTTTATATTTTTTTCCAGTCTTGCTCAAGTCCACCACCAACATATCTGAGCTGGCGCCAATAAAGGTAATATTTTCATCAACAGGTTTGATAAAATCAGTTTTAGAAATGTCCAAAAGCCCAATGTCTAAAATTCCCCTGCTATGGTTTTTTCCATAATCTTCAGGGTTAATTTCTAAGGTTTCCCCTGATGGATTTTCTTCCATATAACCATAAGGAACAATAGGTTTTTGCGTTATTTCAATGATTTCGGCATAAAGCAAAAAAACATCGTCCTTCATTTTAGGGATTGTTTTATTTGCAAATAAGTCGATGCCAAAAAACAGGGTTTCTCCAATTCTAAAATGATTAACGCCTTTGGGGATTTGCTTTTTCATTAAAAGCGGTACCATCACAGATGATCCTCCCGAAACATAATCTATTTTTTTTCCAAACTTTGCTTCAATCAATTGCTCGTACAAACTCAACTGGATAAGCTTGTCTTTGCTTGGCATTACACCACTTAAACAATTTAGATTTGCTCCAATGCCTGCCACCTCAATATTAGGTAATTCAAATATTTTTTTGTAAAAGTCCATTAAATGATCACCCATAATGCCTTCACGCAAATCACCCAATTCAATCATAATAATAATTCGGTGTGTTTTTCCTTGTTTACCAGCTTCTTCGGATAGCCATTTCATGGTTATAAATTCTGTATTAAAACTTACATCGGCGTATTTTACAACATCAGCTATGCTTCTTTTTGCAGGTGGTTTTATGTAGATGGTTTCTTTGTTTGGATTTAAGACTTTAATTTTTCTTAAATTGGTCAATCGGGCGTCACAAACTTGTTCATCACCTAAAGATAAAGCGTATTCCAAAAAGATTTCATTTCCACAAAGCATCTTCAATACAGGTGCCCACTCTTTATGATGCGTTTTAAATAACGATTGCAAAAACGAATAATTATTCGCCAATGATTTCTTATTGAGGGTTATGTAAGCCATTTAAATTATTTTTTAATTGATAAAAAG